>JBJSXS010000792.1:0-4736 GCA_046086545.1 Gemmata sp. | reverse complement strand
CCAGAACGAACTTACGCACCTTATCTGACGACGTCAACCGGGATCGGGATTGGGCGCGCAACAAGGGGATCACTTTTCGGGCACGGGGGCCGGCTTCTCGGGCGGCTTCGGCGGGGCCTCGCGTAACTTCTCGACCTCGATCTTCTGACGTGCCTGTTCGAGCTTTTCGCCGAACAACTCGTTCGCGTGGTCCCTGCCGGTGATGAGGAACGCGTTCCCCTTGCGCACGACCCGGAGGTCGCACTGGAGCGCGAGCAGTTCCAGCGCCTTGTCCGCGGGCACGTTGAGCAGCCGGGCACTGACGAACCCCGTCTTCGCGTCGCCGGCTTGCGGCGACACCACGACCGTGAGGTCGTATGTCTCCGCGACTCGGGCGACCGCCTCGTTCAGCGGCTTCTCCTTGAACACGGCCGACACCAGCGGCTCCTTGAGCCGGCCGCGCCCGCCGTCGTCGCCGACGGCGGCCCTCGCCACCTGGGCCGCGTACCCGACCGGCACGACCTCGACCGCACCGTTCTTCAGCAGGTAGCTCGCGTTCAGCCCTTCGAGCGTCGTGTTCAGGAACTGGCGCACCGTGATGCCGCGGAGCGCGGACGCGCCCGGCTTCTCGTCCCGAATGTTCGGCGCCCCCATCTGTTTGAACGCGTTTTCGTTGATCACGAGGTTCAGGTCGTGCCGCTTCGCGACGCCCCGGAGCAACTCGAACAGCGGCACCTCGTTGGGGTTGAACCCGTCCTTGAGCAGCACTTCCTGGTCGAGCGCCGCGAGTACCCGCTCCAGCGGGTCCGCACTCTTCGCTTTGGGTTCGTCCGCGAGCGCCACGGCCGGCGCGAACGCGAAGCCACACACCGCGACGAGCCACGCGAGCCGGGACATGGCGAACCCTCAATGGACTTGGGGACGTGACGTGTGCGGACGGCTCAACGGCTGACGTGCAACTGCGTTGGGGGCACCGCGCGCTTTTGGTCGGGAGACACCCCGAGGCACAAGAGCCCGCGAGCCGCGCCCCTTCGGGGCGCGGCTCTCTAACTCCCGCTCTCAAACCCCTATCCCCTACTTCAGCGGCATCTTGGTGAGGAACAGCTTGCCGCCGTTATCCTGGTACACCTTCAGGATCGGGGGGTTGGCCTTGAGGAACTCGAAGTACCGGTTCTGCACCTCGGGCTGCCAGTCGCTCGCGTGGATCTGCTTCTCGATGTCCGCGATCCGCTTGCCCACGTCCTCGTAGTTCTTCTGGAGCTTGTCCGGGGCGTTCTTGAGCAGTTGCTGGTTGGCGGCCACGGTGGCCCGCTGCACGTCGAAGAACGCGTCGGCGAACGCGTTGCGCGCCTGGGGCGCCTGGATGAGCGCGTCCGCGGCCCCGTGGAACCACTCGGTCCAGGCCATCGCGTCGTGGAACGCCTGGAGCTGCTGGGCGAGCTTCTCGCCGGTCACCGCGGGCGGGACCCCCATGGCCGTGAGCCGGCCGCGCTGCATGTTGAACAGCGTGCCCCACTCGCGGACCGCCTGCGCCCACTCGGGCTGAGCCTTCTTCGCCTCGGTCTCGTTGGTGCCCTTGGCCTCGTACAGCTCGGCCAGCGCCTTACGGAAGTACAGCCGGTTCGCGCCCCACCCGGGCGGCTTGCCGGTCTCGCCGACGATCTCCTTGAGCATCTTCTCCGCCTCGGCGAACTGCTTCAGTTCGGTCATGGCCTTGACGGCGGTGAACTGCGCCAGCGCGTGGTCGCGGATCTGGTTCACCACCTTGCCGCGGTCGGCCTCCGGGAACTCATCGGTCTTCTTCTTGTCCCAGTCCTTGTACGTCGGGGCCGGCACCTTGCGCGCGGTCTCCAGCGCCTCGGCGTTCTTGCCGATGGACTGGAGCGTCTGTGCGATGAACAGCAGCGACGGCACGGACAGCGTCTTCACGGCCCGGATCTTGTCCAGCAGCACGCCCAGCCCGGCGTCGAGGTTCTTGGCGTCCTCCGTCTTGCCCTCCTTCTGGTAGGAGACCTTGAGGGCGGCCAGTTCGCGGCCGACCGGCTCCAGCAGCGGCAGGCTGTCCTCGATGGTGCCGCCGGCCTTGACCAGGAGGTCGAGCAGCTGGCCGGCCTCGGCCGCCTTGCCGCGCCGGGCCTGCACCCGGAACCCGGCCAGGATCACGTCCACGCGGTTCTTGTCCACCCCGCCGGCGAGCTGGGCGATGCGGGCCTTCTGTTTGGTGTCCGGGTCGTCGCTGGCGGCGCCGGCGGCCCACTCGCGCATCTGGTCGTTCACCAGCGGCCCGCCGGCGGCGACCTGATCGAGCACCGGCTTGATGAGGTCCAGCGCGCCGTCGAACTGGTTGTTGTTGGTCATCGCCCGGGCGCGGAGGTACAGGGCGCGGGTGTACGTGTCGAGCGCCAGGAAGTGCATCTCCATGCCGTCGATGTTGAGCTTCTTGTCCTTGTCGGCCATGCTGTCGAAGGTGGGCACCTCGGCGACGATCTTTTCGGCGAGGAACAGGGCCTGGTTGAACCCGGCGTCGCGGGCCTCGGTCTCGGGGTCGGCGCGCTCCTGGACGAACATCATGGACGCGAGCCGGCACCGGGCCGACAGGTACGCGCGGACCTCCTCCTCGGTGGCCACGTCCGCCGGCTTGGGCACCTTGTTCAGGTCGCTGGTGGCCTTGCGGAACAGCCGCGCCTTGTCCTCCTTCGACAGCTTCGAGTCGAGCGGGGTGACGAGCTGGGCCACCACATACGCCTGCATCAGCCGCGCGCTGGTGAGCCGGGCGAACCCCGGGCGCACCTTGACCAGCACGTCGTAGGCGTCCATGTACCGCTTCTCGCGCTGGAGCATGTCGGCCAGCTGGAGCCGGACCGAGTCGGTGGCGTTGTCGTTGGGGTACTTCTCGTCCAGGAACCGGGCCAGCGCGACGGCCCGCTCGCGGTCCGCCTGCTGCGCCGCGGCGATCACCTCGGGCCCGTCGCCCTTCACCACCTTACTGGCGGCGAGGTACGCGTTGAGCCCGAGCAGCCCGGCGGTGGCCGCCTTGCCCCCGGTGCTGCGGATGGTGCGCGCGCCGTAGTCGCCCAGGACGGCCGCCTGGTAGAACTGCTCGTTGGCCTGGTAGAAGTAGATGAGCCGCAGCTCCACGTCGATCACGTCGTTCAGCTGGGCCTTGCGGTCCTGATCGGTCGCGATCTCGCGCGCGCGTTCCAGCAGGGCGATCACCCGGCCGCGGGCGGCCTTGGCCTCGGCCCGCGCCTCTTCCAGCTTCTTCGGGTCGGCCTTCGGGTCGCCCGCCAGCCGCTCCGCCTTCGCCTCGGCCGCGACCAGCTTGTTGAGCTGGATCATCGACGCCATCTGGGCCTTCTCGAAGGTGGGGTACGCGAGCGGGTTCTGGTCCGCCTCGCCGAGCAGCCTGCGGACCGCGTGCATGCGGTACTTGGCGGCCCGGGCCGTGTACTCGTGGTCCGACTGGGACAGCGCGCGGTAGATCTTCTCGGCCTCCTCCAGCTGCCCGCGCGCGGTCGCGCCCAGGTCCAGCGGCTTGCCGCCGGGGGCCTTGGGCACGGTGGACGCCTCGGCCACGAAGTGCAGCGTGCGGGCCAGGTAGTACTTGACCGCGAACACCTCGGGCGTCGGCTTGCGCGGGTTCCCGTACAGCCCCAGCCACCCGCGCGTCTCCTTGATGCTGTCGTCGATCTTCTTCTGCACCCGGTCCTCGAGCGCGGACCGGGCGTTGCGGCGGAGCTGGAAGAACCGGGCCAGCCGCTTGCCGTCCTCGGCCTCCAGCACGCTGGCCCGGAGCACCGCCGCGACCTCGTCGGCGGCGGTCTTGAAGTCGTTCTGCTCGTAGGTGACCTCGGCGTACCACGCCCGGGCCACCCAGACCGCGCGGCTGGTGCTGGGCCCCTTCCCGAGCTTCACGAACACCTCTTTCGCCTGCTCCAAAAACTTGTTCCGCTGCTCCTTCTCGCCCACCGTCAGCACGTCCCCGGGCGTGTACGTCTCGGCGATGTTGAACAGGTTGATGCCGCTGGCCAGCTCGGCCTCGAACGCCTCGCGCTCCAGGGCCTTCCGCGTCGTGACGTTCAGGGCCTTGTCCTCGATCCGGGCGCGCAGCTGGGCGGACGCCTGGGCGAACAGCTTGGACGCGAGCAGGAACTTGGGCTGCGCCCGGAACGCCTCGGCCTTCTGCTTCTCCTGCGCGCGGCGCCGGGCGTTGTTCTCCTCGGCGTCGTCGCTGACCGGCGGCACGTCGATCTTCCGCGCCCGGGCCAGCACCTCCTTCGCGTCCAGCGAGGTGAGCTTGGCGCTGGTCAGGGTGCCCTCGACCGCCCGCGGGTGGTTCGGGTAGTTCTGCACGAACGCGTTCAGCCCCTCCTTGGCCTCGGCGATCATCCCCAGCCGGGTGCCCTCGTCCGGCTCGTCCTCGGACGCTTCGAGCAGGCACTTGGCGCGCTCCAGCAGGAGCGACGCCTTGTCGTCGGCCGTCAGCGGCTTGCCCTCGATCTCCTTGAGGTACTCCATCGCCAGGTCCAGCTGGCCGTTCTCGCGAAGCCCGCGGACCAGTTCGAGCGGCCCCGGCGGCTGCGCGGCCGACGGGCCGGCGGACAGCGCGAGCAGCACAACGGCCCACAGCCACAAGCGGCACACTGAGCGTAACGACATGGTGATCCCCCGGACGCAACTGGCGACAGCACAGACGTTTCGACGGGCCGAAGCCCGGTTTGGTTCCCATTCTGATTTTGACGGGATCGGAGATGAAG
>JBJSXS010000791.1:0-3256 GCA_046086545.1 Gemmata sp. | reverse complement strand
TCTCCAGAATGTTGAGCCGCTTGAACACCCAGTAGGTTTCCGGGATCAGCGACTCGCCGATGTGGAACCGCGGGAACGCGTCCCGCCGGCAGCACCGTGTCCACACTGCTCTCGCAGAAGGGTGCGAAGGTGCGCCTGTTCGAGCGGGACGCGTTCCCGCGGTTCCACATCGGCGAGTCGCTGATCCCGGAAACCTACTGGGTGTTCAAGCGGCTCAACATTCTGGAGAAAATGAAGAAGAGCGCGTTCGTCAAGAAGTACAGCGTGCAGTTCGTCAACTCCCAGGGGAAGATGTCGGCCCCTTTCTATTTCGACGAGAACAAGCACGGCGAGCAGTCGCAGACGTGGCAGGTGATCCGCAGCGAGTTCGACCAGATTATGCTCGACAACGCCCGTGAGCACGGGGTGGACGTGCGCCAGCCGGCGCGCGTCCTGGAGGTGCTGTTCGAGGGCGAGCGCGCGGTCGGCGTGAAGGTGCAAAAGGAGGGCGGCGGCACGGAAGAGGTGCGCGCGAAGGTGGTGGTTGATGCCAGCGGCCAGAGCACAATGCTTCAGAACAAGTTCAAACTCCGCCTGTGGGACCCGGTGCTGAACAAGGGCGCGATCTGGACCTACTGGCAGGGCGCGTACCGCGATGCCGGCAAGGACGAGGGGGCAACGGTCGTGATCCAGACCCCCAACAAGGCCGGGTGGTGGTGGTACATCCCGCAGCACGACGACACTGTGAGCATCGGTGTGGTGGCCCCGTTCGACTACCTGTTCAAGGGTCGTGGCAGCCACGAGCAGGTGTTCAACGAGGAGATGGCCCTGTGCCCCGAGGTGCAGAAACGCCTCTCGACCGGGCACCGGCGCAGCGGGTACTACGCGACCAAGGACTACTCGTACCGGTCATCTAAGGTGGCCGGCGACGGGTGGGTGCTGATCGGCGACGCCTTCGGGTTCCTGGACCCGCTGTATTCATCGGGCGTGCTGCTCGCGCTGAAATCCGGCCAACTGGCTGCCGACGCCATCGCCGACTCCCTTGCGAAGGGAGACACCTCGGCCGCGCAGCTCGGCAACTGGGGCGATATGTTCAACAAGGGCGTGGACCGTATGAGGCGGCTGGTGTGCGAGTACTACGAGGGGTTCAGCTTCGGCAAGTTCGTAAAGGCGTACCCGCACCTGAAGGGTAAGGTTACGGACCTGCTCATCGGTGACCTGTTCGACGACCACGTAGACGAAGTGTGGGGGCCGCTGGAGTCGCTGTACGACGCAGACAAGAAGGCGATCCCCACATGGAAAGACGGGACCCCGCCGGACAACATCAACAAGGTGAACGAACTTTACCTGCCGGCGAACCCGATGCGCTGATCCCCACCCGGCCGCTTTGAAGTGGGACCGCGGCCCTTTGCTCGCCCGCAAGCGCCGATCCGCGGGCGTGAAACGAGAAGCCGTACCCGGCCGACAAGGGCCGGGCCACGGTAGCCGCTGTGCGTGTGGGCCTGATGCATAGGCCTGATGCACGCCCTGTCCAACGGCCCCTCGAAGTCAGGGCCGCCCCGCCCTCAGGACAGTTTAGCGCCGGGTCGGGCGCCGATCAGTTCCGCGATCGGCTCGCAGCGCGGGAGGATGGGGTTCGGGCGGCCCGCGCGGTCCTGGTAGTGTCGACCGGGGTCGATACCGAACTTGTGGTACAGGGTGGCTAAGAGGCAGTTACTGTCCATCGCCCGCTCAACCGGTTCCCCGCCGCGGGCGTCGGTCGCGCCGATCACCTGTCCCATCCGCAGCCCGCCGCCGGCGAGCAACACACTCATTGCTCGCGGCCAGTGGTCCCGTCCGGGCCGGCGGCTCGCGTCCTGGTACTCGATACGCGGCGTCCGACCGAACTCACCGCAAAACACGAACAGAACGTGTCGGTCCAGTCCGCGGTCGCTCAGGTCTTCGATCAGTGCCGACGCGGCGCGGTCGAGTATCGGCATGCGCTCCTTGTAAGCCTCGAAGATGTCGCAATTCACCGAATGGTCGTCCCAGGTGGTAATGCGCCCGGTTCCGGGTTTGAGCCGGATGTTCGCCTGGCACTGAACGAATCGCACCCCGGCCTCGACCAACCGGCGCGCCGTCAGGAGGTCACGGCCCCAGTCGGAGTCGCCGTACTTCGCGACCGTGCGCCGGTCCTCGCGGCCCAGGTCGAACGCGGCGCGCGTCTGTGGACCGGCCAGCAATTCGACCGCCCGGCGCTGGTGCCGGCCGAACTCGGCCGCGGGTCCGTGCCGGTCTTGGAGCGCCCGCGGCAGCGCGTCCAGCTTGCGGCGCAGGTCGTCGCGACGGCGGAGCGTCAGCGCCCCCTCGGCGTCGACGCCCAAACCCGAACGCCCCTCGGGCGTCAGGTGCAGCGGCACGGGGTCGTAGTCGTTGGCCCCGGAGGCGGTGATCGGGTTGGCGGTCGGCATGAACGGGGCGTACCCCGCGCCGAGGTAGCCCGGTCCGGCCCCGTAAGCGCGAGTGTTCGCCACGCACACCGGCACCTCACCGGACCGCCCGCCTATTTCCTTCGAAACGACAGCCGCCACGTCCGGGTACTCGGCGGTGTTGAGGTTCGCGGCGACCGACGGAAAACCCGTCAGGAACCGGTGCGCGCCGCCCGAGTGTTCGGCGCGCGTGTGATGCAGGCTGCGAACGAGAGCGAACTTGTCCGCAACCTTCGCCAGTCGCGGCAGGTGTTCGGAAACCTGGATGCCGGGCACGTTCGTGCGGAGCGGTTTGAACGGGCCGCGCACCTCCGCGGGCGCGTCCGGCTTGAGGTCGAACGTGTCGAGGTGACTGGGACCGCCGTTGGCCCAGAACAGAATGACTGAGAAATTTCCGCGCGTGTCCTTCCCGGCAGAGTCTTCCGCAGCGAACAGCCGCGCCAGATTCGGCTCGCCCCCACAGACGAGCGCGCCCAGGCTCAGACCGCCGAGCCGCAGCCAGGTCCGGCGGTCGGGTTTGGGCATGGGCCACTCCGAGCGACAGAACGTGTGATAACGTCATTTTTGCGCTTCGCAGGACGTTCGGTCAATCTGTTTTCTCAGCGCGAGTTGCCAGAAAACACCACCCAGCGAACGCCCTCGATAAACCGTTCATTTTGGCGGGCATAGTCTGCTCCCCGAAAAGTGATCCAGGTGGTATGAGAGTCTCCAGAGCCCCGACGAGGGGAGGAGACGAGCGATGTCGAAGAAGCACACGCCGGAGCAGATCATTCGCAAGCTCCGGGAGGCCGAGGCGGAACTGGCGAACG
>JBJSXS010000790.1:0-5058 GCA_046086545.1 Gemmata sp. | reverse complement strand
TCGGCACGTTCGACCAGCGAGGAGTACGCGAACAGGTCGAACGTGCCGAACGCGGTGGGTAGTTTCAGCGCGATCTCGCGCTTGATGAGCCGCTCGCGCCGGCGCCGGTACTCGATCAGGTCCGCGATGGTACACATCTTCAGCGCGTGCCGGTCGCAGAACTCGCGGAGGTCCGGCAACCGGGCCATGCTGCCGTCTTCGTTCAGGATTTCGCAGATCACGGCGATCTCGCGCGTGCCCGCGAGCCGGCACAGGTCCACGCTCCCCTCCGTGTGGCCGGCGCGGACCAGAACGCCCCCGGGTTTGGCGATGAGGCCGTCCACGTGGCCCTTGTCGCGCACCAGGTCGCCCGGCCCGGAGTTCGGATCGGCGCAAACCTGCACCGTGCGGCACCGGTCGAACGCGGAGATGCCCGTGGAGATGCCGAACCGGGCGTCGAAGTTGTGCGTGAAGGGGGTTGCGGTCGGGTCCAGGTTCACCCCGGGGAGCAGCTCCAGCCCGATGCGCTCCGCGTGCGGGCGCGAGAACGACACGCACAGCCGGCCGCACGCGTGCCGGATCATGAAGTTGATCGCGGCCGGCGTCATCGCCTCCGCGGTCATCACGAGGTCGCCCTCGTTCTCGCGGTGCTCGTCGTCCACCAGCACGATCATGCGGCCGGCACGCAACTCCTCCAGGGCCGCGTCGATGGAGCAGAACCCTTCCGCGGTGCCGGGCATGGCGGTCTCCGTGAGGAACCTTGCCCTATTGTACGCACTCCGGCGGCCGACCTCACCCGCCGTGCCCGCCAGCGCCGTGCGGGCCGCCCGCGCCCGGCTGCTGGATGCTGACCGGGACGAGGTCCGATTCGATCCGCACCACGCGCCACGCGAAGGAGCGGTCCCGGAGCGCCACCGGCGGGCTGTTCGCCGGCTTCTCGGTCTTGGCCGCGCCCTTGCGCTCCTTCAGCTCGGCCAGCAGGGCCGGGTCGTTGCACGCCACCACCAGCTTTCCGCGGGCGGTCTCTTGCTTGCCGGCCGCGTTCTGGATCGGGATCTCCACGGGCACCAGCACCTCGGCGGCGCCGTCGGCGAGCCGGAACTGGGCGTCCTTGTCGGCCACGCCGCCGGCCGGGTCTTTGAGGCGCCGCCCGGCCTCGAACACGCCCTGCACGTTCCACGCCGCGAGGAACTTGCCGGTCTGTTCGGCGGTCGGCTCCGCTCCGTCCTTCCCCTTGAAAAAGCTCGCGGCCAGGCTGTCGCGGTACGCGTTCGGGTGCAGGATGCCGAACGGGGCGGCGAAGAACACATGGACCGCCGGGCTCCGCGCCACCGCGAGCCAGCTCGGATCGGCCGGCTCCGCGATGAACGCGCGGTGCAGGTACGGGTAGCTGGCCGGCCCGAAGTTGATGTGGTCGATGAACGCCTTGCCGAACCCGCTGCCTTCCAGCTCGAGGAGCAGGACCAGCCACCCGTACCCGGTGCGCTCCACCTTCTCCTGCTGGACGAAGGTGCCGCCGGGCCTCCACGCGACCGACCACTGGCGCCCGCCCCCGCCCGTCTCGCCGGCGTTGACCCCCTCGACCCCCTTCAGCGGGACCGAGACCGGGAACACCCCTTCGGGGCAGGTGACGGTGCCGGTGAACACGCAGTCGATCGCGCCCGGGCGGGACGACCAGTCCGCGACCCCGCCGGGGGTGAACACGAACTCGCCGACGCCCCGGTTGCGCCGCGCCAGCCGCACCAGGTCGGTGTTGCGGAACGACACCAGCTCCACCGCCCCGTACCGGCGCTGGAGCTCGAACGCGTCGTTGCGCACCCCGCCCCACGCGCCGGGCGGGATCGTCTTGTAGAACGCCGCGTCCAGCTTGTCGTCGCGCACCTGGTCCACCCACTGCTTGATCTCGGCCCCGGCCTCGCGGCGCACCGCGAAGTCGATGGCGAACAGGTACGCGACGTACCCCAGCCCGAGCACCAGCGCGGTCCACCACGCGGCGTCGGCCAGCCGCTCGCCGGTGCGGGTGCCCTCCGAGTTGCGGATCGTGCGCCGGGCCGCGAAGCTGAGCACCACCGCGACCACCGGCAGCACCAGTAACTCCTGGAGCAGCAGCGGCTTCTTGTTGACGAACGCACTGATGCCCAGGGCCAGCAGCAGGAACGCGAACAGCCCCGCGACCGCGGCCGCCGCGACCGCGGCCCACGACACCGGTACGTACGGCGTGGTGTCGGCGGTGGAAGGGAGAGCGGGGGATTGGATCGGTTCGGCCATGGCGGAGTCAACCCGTAGCAGGAATAGGACTTCTGCCGTTGTAGCTCTCATCGGTATTACGGTACAGGCGCCGGGGTGGTTCGCCGGGGATCTGCGCGAGCCGGGGGAGGCCGCCGGGCGGCGGCCGGCGGGCGTGAGAACGAGGAGAACCCCCGGCGGCGCGCCGAAGACGCGCCGCCGGGGGTTCCGGCGCCTCTACGGCCCTCGACCGCTTACGGCATCGTGCGCTTGATGTATTCTAGCACGACGTTCTTGATGGCCGGCGGCAGCGCATCGATCTCCTTTGCGTCCAGCTTGCCGTCGCCGTTGGTGTCGAACCGCTTGAACCGCTCCTTGAGGGGCTCCGGGATTTCGATCCCGCCCTTCGGGATCTTCACCTCCCCTTTGGGCAGGCCGGTGCTGCCGGCCGGGGCGCGGGCGTCGATCACGAACTCGACGTACCCGAGGTGCATCTCGTCCGTGGTCTGCGGTCCCCACCGCACGGTCTTCTTCGGGTCCGGGTTGGCCGGGTTCTTGTCGCTGTTGTCGTACCACGCGGTGTAGTACAGCGCGCTGCCCCGCGGCACCGGCACCGGGTCCGCGAACCGGTACTGCAACTGCCAGTTGAAGTCGTAGTTCGGCACCTCGAGCAGGGTCGTCGTCCTGCCGTCCGGCGTTTTCAGTTCGTACCGCGCCGCCTTGCCGCGCAGGTGCGCGTGCGGGAACAGAGCCAGCACCCGTGCCTCGAAGGGGACGAGTGGGATGCTAGCGTCGACCCTGTGGTTGTCCGCGCCGGGCGGGATGGAGAACGCGGGGTTGGCGATCCCGCTGACGCGCACCTCGTACCTGGGGGCCTTGTCCGTGAAGATCAGGCCGAGCTTGGTCCGGTCTGCGGTGGCCTTCCCGTTGGGCGTGTAGTGGAGCCGGAACACCAGGTTCGACCCCTTCGGCAGCTTCTTCGCGTAGCCCTCGGGGTAGGTGAGCGAGCTGTTCCCGGGCACGTACGCCGCGAAGAACCCCTGCGCCTCGGCGCCGACCCGCTGGCCCTTCGGCAACGCGAACACGAGGACGTGGTGAACGACCTCGCGCGCCGACGGCTGCACCTCGAGCGCCTGGACCCACCTGTCGGAGTCGTAGTCGGTCTCCACGCTCACCGTCTGGTACGGCATCGTGCCCTCGGCCTTCACCGCGACGGGCTTGGGGAGCTGGAACACCGCGTCCGGCTTGCCGATGAGCCACCCGCTCTCGTACGCCCGCGGCAGCGGCGCGTCGGCCCGGTCGCCCTTCTTCATGTCGCCCGCCAGCCAGGTGAACAAATCGTTCTTGTCGGACTCGGGGACGGTGCGGTCGTTGGCGAACGGAGAGTGCTCGCCCTTCTTGGGCGGGGCCGCGAACCACGGCGGCATCGCCCCCTTGTCCACGGTCTTGCGGATCATCGCTCTGTTCTCGACGACCGACTCGTAGGTGTCGAGGACGAACGGCGCGACGCCGCCGGCGCGGTGACACTCGACGCAGTTGGTCTGAATGATGCGCTCGATGCGGGCGTGGTACGTCAGTGCGACCGCGGGCGCCTTCGCCTTGTCGGGCGTGAGTTCGCACCCGGGCGCGGTGGTCGCCTGAGTGACCGGTTGTTTGCCGGCCAGCAGGTCGTCCAGCGCGGTGGCGAGGTAGTTGGCGCGCGGCTTCTCGATTGCGTACCCGAGCCCGTACTGGTCATCGACCGCGCCGCGGTACTGCACCGTGCGCGCCGCATCGAGCACAAACACCTCCGCCGTGCTGCCGGCCCCGAGCGCCGCGGTCAGCGTGCCCTCGGTGTCGTGCGCGTACCGCCCGGTGAAGGTCTTCGCGTCGGGCTTGTCAGACCTCGTGGGGTTCACAAACAGGAAACTCACGCCCTTCGCCGCGTACTCCTTTTCGAGCCGCTGAAGGGTCGGAGTGTACTTCCTGCACAGCGGGCAGGTGGTGTTCGTGAGCACGACGACGAGCAGTTTGCTCGTCTTGAAGTCGGAGAGCGTGCCGGCTTTGCCGTCGAGGTCGGTGAACGCGACGTCCGGCACGAACCGGCCGATGCCGGCCGCGCCCGGGGGGCGCGGCCTGGGCGCCTCCTTCGGGTTCGGGTCGGCCTTCGCGGGCGCGGGTTCAGTTTTGGCCGCGTCCGCCGGGGACTTCGTGGCCGGATCGCGGAACGGGTTCGGCCTCACCGGCTCCTGTGCGAGCGCGGCGAGTGCGAATGCGAACGTGAGCGTCAGAGCGGTCAGGCGCATGGGACAATTCTCGTGCAATGGGAGCGCGTCGGAGAGAACACCCGTTAAGGTGCGAAGAGGTTTCAGAGTTCGTCGCTAGCCGCAGGCACTCACGCCACGATCTCTTTGACCACACGGCCCTTCACGTCGGTCAGGCGCATGTCGCGCCCGGCGTGCCGGTACGTCAGCTTCTCGTGGTCGAGACCGAGCAGGTGCAGGACCGTTGCGTGCCAGTCGTGGATGTGGACCTTGCCGTCCACCGCCTCGAAGCCGTGGTCGTCGGTCTTGCCGTAGTTGGTGCCCGCCCTCACCCCGCCGCCGGCCATCCAGATGCTGTACCCGCGGCTGTTGTGGTCGCGGCCGTCGCCCTGCGAGGTCGGGGTGCGCCCGAACTCGCCGCCCCAAATGACAAGCGTGTCCTTCAGCATGTCCCGTTGTTTCAGGTCCTGGAGCAACCCCGCAATGGGCCTGTCGATGTTCGCGCAGCTGTTCGCGAGCGCGGTCTTGATGTCGCGGTGGTGGTCCCACCCGCCGGCGGTCACTTCCACGAACCGCACGCCGGCTTCGAGGAGCCGCCGCGCGAGCAGGC
>JBJSXS010000789.1:0-2950 GCA_046086545.1 Gemmata sp. | reverse complement strand
CTCATCCGGCCCGGCGATGCTCGGCACTTACGAGAGTACGGGTGCCACGCTCACCTTCAGGCCGCGGTTCAAGCTCGCGGCCGGCGAGTGCTACCGCGCCACGATCTCGACGAGCGCGGGCACCTTCCAGCGCGAGTACCGCGTTCCGCGCGCGCCGCTCGTGAAGCCCGCGGCCGTGACGGCGGTGTTCCCGACGTCCGCAGAGCTACCGTGCAACCAACTGAAGTTTTACGTGCACTTCTCGAGGCCGATGCGAGAAGGGCCGGCGGTGTTCGACCGCATCAAGCTGCTCGACGACAAGGGCGGCGAGGTCGAGGACCCGTGGCGCCGCACCGAACTGTGGAACGAGGACGCGACGCGGCTCACGCTCTGGATTCACCCGGGGCGCGTGAAGGAGGGCGTGAACCTGCGCGACGAGATCGGCCCGGTACTCGAACCGGACCGCAACTACACCCTGGTCATCAGCGAGAAAGTGCTGGACGCCGAGGGGCGGTCGCTGGCCGGGTACCAGAAAACGTTTCGCACAACCGCCGCGGTGCGCGCGGCGCTCGACGTGAGGGACTGGAAGCTCACCGCGCCCAAAGCGGATACGACGAATCCGTTCGAGGTGCGGTTCCCGCGGCCGCTCGATCACGCCCTGTTGGGGCGCTCGCTCACGGTTCTCGACGCGGACGGGAAGCCGGTCGCGGGCGCCGGCGCCGCGGGGAAGGGCGAGCGGTCGTGGTCGTTCGCGCCGGAGCGGCCGTGGAAGCCCGGGGCGTACACGCTTCGCGCGCGAGAAGCGCTCGAAGACCTCGCGGGCAACACGCTGTCCCGCCCGTTCGACCTCAATCTTGACGCGCCGGCACGGAAAGGCGCGCCGCGCGAGAGAGAGTTCCGGATCGAGCGGTGACCGGGCCGCTACTCCTCGTCTGCTCGCGCAGCGGCGTCGCCGTGTTGGACCTGGAACGCGAGCTGCTCGAGCTGGATCGCGAGGTCGACGGTGACGAGCCGGACGTGGCGCGGCAGCTTGAGGACCACCGGGGCGAAGTTGAGGATGCCGCGGACGCCGGCGGTGACCAGCGCGTCGGACACCGCGTGCGCGGTGTCGCCCGGCACCGTCAGCACACCGAGTTCGGCCCGCAGCTCCGGGACCCGCGCCGCGAGCACGGCCACCGGTTCGACGGTCAGCCCCTCGACGTCTTTGCCCACCTTTTCGGGATCACTGTCGAACAGGCCCACCACCTGGAACCCCTGCGCGCGGAAGCCCTGATACTTCAGCAGCGCGCGGCCAAGGTTACCGACGCCCACCAGCACCGCGTGCCACGGGCGGTCGATGCCCAGCGCGGTGCGGATGGCCGCCGCCAACTCGCGCGCGTCGTACCCCACGCCGCGCTGCCCAAGGTGTCCGAGCGCGGCGAGGTCGCGGCGCACCTGGGCGTCGCTCACCCCGACCGCCGCGGCGATGCGGCTGCTGGACACCTTCTCGTCGGCCGGCCACTCGGCCACGGACCGCAAATAGAGGCTCAGCCGCTGGGCCGCGGCCCGCGACAGGCGCTGACTACGCTCGGCTGACGCGCCGTCCAAGGTGGAGGACCTCCGGTCGCAGGGCCCGGCGGGGTGAGAGCCGGGCTGTCATTCTAACCTGTTGTTCGCCGGTTTCCCTGCCCGTGTCATGTTTTTTCGCCCCCCCTGCCGGCTGCGGCTCACTTCTTCGCGCCGGGCCACGACACGGGGATCGACACTTCGCCGCCCGGCTCGCTCAGCCGCACCCGCACCGTACAGCGCCCCGGCTGGGCCGCAACCGCCTCGGGAACTGTGACCCGCACCGTCGCCACCGCACCGGCCCCCGCCGAAAACTTCACCTGCACCCCGGGCAGGTCGGCCTCCGCGCTCGCGATGCCCACGTTCTTGCCTTCCGGCGCGCGCAGTTGAACCAGCCCGGACCCCTCAGGTTGGCCCGCCGCGAGGCGCACGGTGACCGCTTCCGGGGTCGCGGTCACCGCGTGCGCGGCGCGCTTCAGTACGCGCACGGGGACCCGCAGCTCCGGGCACCCCGGGTCATCGGTGTACAGCACCACGCTCTCGTCCCGGTGCCCGGTTGGGGCGTGCGGAGCGAGTTTGACGGTGATCGACTGGGCGCGCCCGGCCGCCCCGTTCGTCGCCGCCCCGACCTCGACCGTTATGTACTCGCTCGATGAGGCCGCTTTGAGGACGGTGAGCGGTTTGGCGCGCGTGTCGGTGACGACGAGTTTCTGGCTCGCGTCGAGCGCGGTCGAGAACCCGAGCTGCGGCGGGCTGACCGCGATCTCGCGCGTCAGGGTGGCCGTGATCTGGAGCAGCACCTCGCCGGTCTGGGGCTGCGCCCCCGGGGCCTCCACCTTGTACACAACCGCCACCTGCCAGCGGTTCGGCCCGTCGGGCTGGGTGAGCGTGTTCACCTCCAGCGCGAGCCTGGTCGAAGCGCCCGGGGCGAGGGCCGCGGCCCCGAGCCCCTGTCGCAGGCACCCGCACCCGGCTTCGACCTTCGTGATCGTGACCGTGCCCGCGGTCGCGTTGGTCAAGTCGAACGTGTGAACCAGGGGCGGCCCGGCCTTCACTTCGCCCTTCGCCGCGACCGGCGCCGGGCTGTGGAAGGTGGCCGGCGCCGCAGGTGCCGGCTGGCCGCTGACCAGCGCCGAGAAGAGAATGAGCGTACCCATGACCACGCCGGATAGCGTCCGATCCCGCCGGCGCGAAGGCCAACCCGAGATGCGAACCGTGGAGCCCGTTACCAGCGGCAAGGAGGTGAGCCAGGTCCGCGTGCGGGCGGCCGCGTGCCCGCCGGCGTTCGCGCGCGGGGTGGCGCCCGCGGCCGACGAGGTGCTGGTGTGGGTCGTGGACCTGAGCCGCCCGCCGGTGCCCGCGGACGAACTGTTCGGGCGGCTCACCGCGGAGGAGCAGGAGCGTGCCGTGCGGTACAAGATCGCCC
>JBJSXS010000788.1:0-2577 GCA_046086545.1 Gemmata sp. | reverse complement strand
GGACCGGGCGGCCACGTCGGCCTTAGGCACCCGCACGACCGCATCGGCCGACAGCACGCGCAGCGCGTCGCCGTCCTCGCGGACGAGCCCGGTCAGCACCCGGTCGTCGGCCGTGCGGACCGTCTCCGCCTCGAACCCCGTCTTGATCACCTTCGACGGCAGCAGCACCGACTCGACCAGGTACTCGGGCTTCTGCCCGCCGATGCCCTTGAGCGACGGGGCCAATTCGGTCGTCTGCGTGGCGGTGGTGTGGCACTTCGTACAGCCGGCCCGGTCGAACACCTGCTGCCCGAGGGCGGCCCGGCGGCCCCGGTCGGCGGGCGGCACCTTCGCCACAAGGGTGGCCGCGTCGCGCCCGAGTTCGTCGCGCGTCGGCGGGGCCGGGAGGTTCAGCCCCTTCAGCTTGTCGGCCGGTGCGCCGAGGGCGCGGGCGACGGCGGCGAGGTCGCCCGCGAGTTCCGGGTCGGCCTTCACGAGTTCCGGGGCCACGCGCAGGAGCGAATCGACCCGCGCGGCGTCGCCCTTGAACGCCCGCCACGCCCGCACGGCCTCGGTCCGCACGCCCGGGTCCTTCGCGAGCAGCAGAGTAGCCCACCGCTCGGCGTCCGGCTTCGGCTCGACGCGGGCCAGCGTGCCGACCGCCTCGGGCCCGAACTGCGCCGCCTTCTTCTCGTCGGCGAGGACGGCCCACAAGTCCTTCGCCAGCGCGCCCGCCTTCGGCCCGAACCGGCGGGCCAGAGCGTGGGCGGCGTCCCGCACCTCGCGGTTGTTGGACCCGAACTGCTTGCCGATCAGCCGCAGCGCGGCCGGGGTCGGGCCACCGGCTTCCACCAGCGCGAACACCGCGACGAGGTCGTCCGGGCGGTCGAGGGCGAGCTTCCCGGCGTCGGCCGCCTCGGCCAGTTTCGCCGCGAACTTCTCCTCCAATTTTGCTGACGGAGAGCCCTTCGCCCGGAGGAACAGGAGGGCGCGCCCGACGACCGCCTCGGGCAGGTCCGACTTCGCAAGCAGCGCCTCGACCGCCGGGCGGAACGACGCGTCGCCGTGCATCTGAACCAGGGTGAGGAGCGACCGCGGGTCGCAGGCGCCGGGTGCCGCGACCGCGACCTTCAGCGCCGCGACCGCGTCGGGTTGCGCGGCGAACTTCTCGTAACACGCGACGTCCACGGCGATCATCCCGGCGAGGGCGGTGTCCGCGTCGGCTGAAGCGAGGAGCTCCTTGAACGCGCCGCCGAGCCGGGCGAGGTGCCACGCCGCCTCGTACCGCGTGTGCGGGTCACGCGCCGCGCCGCGAGCAAGGGCCGACACGAGCGCCTTGCGGGCCTCCTCGTCCGGTAGCGCAAGTGCCGCGGCGATCAGCACCGCGGGCGAGTCGTCTTTGACGAGCGCGCGCGCGACCTCGGCGGCGTTCGGGGCCTTGTATCGGCGGACCAGTTGCGCGGCGAGGCGGCGCACCTTCGCGTCGGCGTGTTTCGCCCCGGCCCCGAGCGCCTTCTTCGCGTCGTCGGTGGCGACCCCGGCGAGCAGCCAGAGAGCGTGCGCGGCCCCGAGCGGGTCGGCCTTGGCCGCAGCCTCGGCCAGCGCCGGGACCGCCTTCGCCGCGTCGGCCGCCAGGAGGAAGTCCGTGCAGACCTCGCGAACGCGGTGGCTCGAGGAACCCAGACCCGCCGCGGCGTCGACAACGGTCAGCGCCTTCGCGTCCGGCACCGGGATGGGCTTCGGGGCGTCCTTCCCGACGTACCGGATCCGCCAGATACGCCCGGTCAGGTCGCTCTCGTCGTCGCGGCCGTACCAGTCGGCGACGAGCAGGTTGCCGTCCGGGTCGAGGCACACGTGGGCCGGGCGGAAGTGCGGGTCGGTGCACCACACGAACGGCTCCTTCGCGGTGATGCGTCCGGCGTCGTCGGGGACGTACCGGAACACCGCGCGGTTCGCCCCGGCGAACCCGTGCCGCCCCCAGTTGTCGAGCAGCAGGCTGCCGCGGTACGCGGGTGGGTACGCCGCCCCGTAGTACCGCATGAGTTGCGTGTGTGCGCCGCCCGGCAGTTCGAAGCACGGCGGCGCGAGCGGGTGGTTGCCGGCCAGCCAGTTGTTGTCCACGCCCCGCGTGTAGCAGTGGTAATCGACGCCCTCGATCACCCGCAGGAACCGGTTCGGGTTCCCCTCGCCGTTGGACAGGAGCCACATCTGCCCGAACGGGTCGAACTCGAACGAGTACGGCACCCGCAGCCCGTGGACGAGGTACTCCATGTTCGTGCCGTCCGGGTTCATCCGCATCACGAACCCGGTGCGCCCGCGCCCCTTCAACTCGGTCCCGCCTGGGCCGACGAGGTGGATGTTGTGGTCGCCGACGCTCAGGTACAGCATCCCGTCCGACCCCCACTCCAGCACGAACATGCCGAACGGGTTCCACGCCTTGTTCTTGTCCGTCACGAGGGTCTTCTTGTTCGTCGCTTTCCCGTCGGGGCCGATGTCGAAGGTGAACAGGTAGTTGTTGGCCGCGGCCCAGAGTTTGTCGCCCTTCACGGCGATGCCCATGACCGGGTCGTCGAACCCCTCGGCGACGACGGTGCGGGT
>JBJSXS010000787.1:0-4559 GCA_046086545.1 Gemmata sp. | reverse complement strand
GTAGACTTCCTTGTGCCCTGTTGTTCGTCAAAACCCAACAAAAAAAACACCGGGCCACGGTGTTTGCTTCTTCAAGCCCGGTCGGTGCCCGATTTGATAGCTATTCGTGTGGCACTCATGGGCACCGTTCGGTATTCTGCTCCCCATACGGGCAATACTGCGACTGCGCCCGCGGCTTCCTCTCCCGGAAGCGTTGTCTTGATGCCAAAAAGCGAGCAATTTGCACCGCCGCTGCCCGAGATCGTAGGCACTGCCCCCGCGATGCAAGACGTTTACCGTCTTGTGCGCCTCGCCGCGCCCAAGTCGGCGAACGTCCTGTTGATCGGCGAAACGGGCACGGGCAAGGAAGTAATCGCGAAGGCCGTTCACAAGCTCAGCCGCCGCGCGGACGGGCCGTTCATCCGCGTCAACTGCGGTGCGCTGCACGAGAACCTGCTCGAAAGCGAGCTGTTCGGGCACATCAAGGGGGCGTTCACGGGCGCGGTCGAGAACAAGACCGGCCGGTTCGAGGCCGCGCACGGCGGCACCATCTTCCTCGACGAGATCAACAGCACCTCGCAGAAGCTCCAGGTGAAGCTGCTCCGCGTGCTGCAGGAGCGCGAGTTCGAGCGCGTCGGCGAGAGCCGCACGATCCGCGTGGACGTGCGGGTGATCGCGGCGACCAACACGTCGCTGGAACAGGCGGTCGAGGACGGCGCGTTCCGCGAAGACCTGTACTACCGGCTCAACGTCATCCCCGTCGGGCTGCCGCCCCTGCGCGAGCGGCGCGACGACATCCCGCTGCTGGCGCAGTTCTTCCTCAAGCGGTACGGCGACGTGAACAAGTGCCCGGTGCCGGAACTCGCGCCGGCGGCCCTCGAGGCCCTCAAGGCGCACGACTGGCCCGGGAACGTGCGCGAGCTGGAGAACACGCTGGAGCGCCTGACGGTGCTGGCCGACGGCGGGCCGCTGACCCCGGAGCTGCTGCGGTTCGGGCGCCCGCGACAGGTGCTCCGGCCCGCGCGCGGCGGGGGCGCCCCGACCGACGTGCCGGCGCTCATTCAGGCGCTGGTGCGGGCCGGCATGCACGCCCCGCGGCCGCCGCACCTGAAGCTGCACAAGTTCCTGGTGGACGGCGTCGAGCGCGAGCTGATCGAGGAGGTGCTGCGCGAGTGCGGCGACAACCAGGTGAAGGCGGCCGACCGTTTGGGCATCAACCGCAACACGCTGCACAAGAAGCGCAAGGAGTACGGCGAGGCCGACGCCGGCGGCGCGCCGGAGCCGCCGGCCGACGAGCCGCCCGCGGACGAGCCGCCCGCGTCCGCCGCGGGGTAGAGCAACCGCTCCCTTGCGGCGGCGGCTCGTTGCGCCGTTCCGAACGCCGTGGCCGAACGAGCCGCGACCGCAAGGGAGCGGTCCGCTTATGCTGCCCCTCACCCTTAACCTGCGCGGCAGGTCAGTCGTCGTCATCGGCGGCGGGAACGTCGGCGCGCGGAAGGCCGCCGCCGCGCTCGCCGCGGGCGCGACGGTGCGCGTCGTCGACCCGCGGACCCCGCTGGCACTTCCGCCCGACGCGGCCCACGCGCCCGAAACGTACCGGCCCGACCACCTCGACGGAGCCGCACTCGCGTTCGCGTGCGCGACGCCCGACGTGAACGCGCGCGTGGCGACCGACGCGCGCGCGAAAGGCGTGTGGGTCAGCAGCGCGAGCGCGCCCGACGACGGCGACTTCACACTCCCGGCGGTGGTGCGGCGCGGCGACCTCCTGCTGACCGTCAGCACCGGCGGCGCGTCCCCGGCGCTGGCGCGGCGCGTCCGCGAGAAACTCGAGTCGGAATACGACGGGGCGTTTGCCGAGTGGGTGCGGTTGCTCGCGGAGGTGCGGCAGGAGGTGCTCGCGGCCGTGCCCGACGAGGCCCGCCGGCGGGAACTGCTCGACGGCTTCGCCGGGTGGGAGTGGCTCGCGCGCCTGCGCGCGGACGGGGCCGAAAAGGTGCGCGAGGCGCTGCGGGCGGTCTTATCGGGGCCGCGGCCGGGCGGAGGCGAGTAACTCCGTCGCCCCCCCCCGGCACCGTTCACCCCGTGGGCAGCGCCCTGCCCTTCGCGGCCAGCAGGCGGCCGAGCGCGTCGGCGCTCAGCCGCGGGTCGTCGGTCAGGAGCGCGCCGAGTTCGGTCCGCACGAACCCTTCGAGGTCGTCGCCGGACCAGCCCTCCGCGATCAGGCGCCCGCCGACCAGTTCCAGCGCGCGGTCGCGGAGCTTGTCCGTGCGGCGGGTCAGTGTCCCCTCGTTCAGGTTGAAGAGTTTGGCGGCCTCGCGCTGACTCAGCCGGTACCGCCACCGCAGGCCGAGCAGCAGGCGCTCGTCGTCGTCGAGCGTGTCGAGCCACTCGCGGGCGGCCGACACGAACGTCTCGTGCCACCGCTGCGCGTCGGTGGTTCGGGGCGCGTCCATCGGCAGCGCGATCTCGTCGTCCGGCAGGCTGGTCGCGCCGGTGTGCTGGCGCAGCTTCGACAGGTGCCAGTTCTGGAACACGCGGATGAGCCACGGGGCCAGCGGGCGCTGGCCGTCGTACCGCGCGAGCACCGGCAGCGCGCCGTCGCTCTCGGGCGCGATCAGGTTGCTCCAGAACTCGGTGACGGCGGTGTCCTGGCGCTCCTCGTTCCGCGGGTACAGGCGCACCGCGCGCGCGCGCAAAGCGTCCACCAAGAGGCAGTCGCTCCGCCCGGTGCGGGCGTTGAACAGCACCTCCCACGCGGCACTCTGCCCGTCCAGGCACCCGACGCACACCAGCCAATCGACCGCGTACAGCCCTTCCAGATACCCGGCCCACGAGGTCGCCGGCGCCTTGGGCAGGAAGACGCCGAAGGTGCGCCGCATGTGGGCGAGGAACGCGGGCTCGGCCAACTTCACCGCGGGCATCTGGAGCCGCGCGAAGTGGTAGAGGAGGGCAATGCGGCCCTTGTCCGCGGGGGCGAGCGGCAGCGGTTCTGGGGCTGAGGTCACGTGGGCCGGTCCCGGGGCGGGGGCGAAGGGGGCGCGAACACAAACATCATACTCGCCGTGGAAGAGAAGGGGCGAAAGGGAGAGGGGGGGGTGACATGGGCGGAGCCCGTCGCCGCCTCTGTCTGCCCGTTCACCCCCGCGGGGTGAACAGCAGCACCTGCACATTCGACGGGGCGTTCGGGTCCGGGTCCGCGGGCGACAGGCTCTGGCCCATCCCGAGCGGCGTTATCTTCCGCCGGCTGAACGTGCCGAGCTTGTGCGCCCCGGCGCTCGTCAGGTGCGCGGCCACCACCTCCGCCTGCTTCTTGGTCAACTCGCTCGCGACCGCCGGCTGGACGTTCTTGTCCCGCGGGTCGTGGAACGCGACCACCACGATGTCCGACCCGCCCGCCTTGTTCGCCTTCAG
Organism: Gemmata sp.; assembly: GCA_046086545.1. GTDB lineage: Bacteria > Planctomycetota > Planctomycetia > Gemmatales > Gemmataceae > Gemmata. Next base: position 1,169 of record JBJSXS010000787.1, on the reverse strand, counting down.
GCTGTGTGCCACACCGTCCATGTGGCGCCTGCCCTCGGGCGTGAGGGTCGCGGTGCCCGGCTCGAAGACGTCCTTCGACTGGTAGAGCATCTGCTCGCGGGCCATCGTCGGGCGCACCAGCAGCGCGACCGGGTCCTCGACGTAGCTCCGCACGATCGGCATCTTGCCCATCGCGTCGCTGCCCTGCTTGATCGACTTGAGCGTGTCGCGCCCGTCCGAGACCATCCCGCGAACGTTGCCCACCTCGGCCTCGACGGTGCCCACCGCCTTGTCGGCGCGGGCCGTCAGCTTGCGCAGGTCGCCCACCGCCCCCCGCGCCTCCTCGTACAGGTCGTCGTCGCGGATGAGCTTCGCGAGCGTGCCGTTGCTGTCCTCGACGCCCTTGAGAAAGCCCCTCGCGGCCGCGACCGTCTGCCGGGTCTCCGACGCGAGCAGTTTCACCTCGGCCGCGGTGCTCCTGGCCTCTTTCGCCAGGTCGCGCACCTCGGCGATGGCGCCCTCCAGATCGAACGGCTTGGCCCCACGGAGCCGGCCGGCTTCGAGCGCGCCCTTGCGCGGGTCGCCGGGCTGGACGGAAACGACCTTCGAGCCGAGCAGCCCGGTGCCGTGAACCTGAGCGGACGCGTCGGCGTAGAGGCGGGCCGCGTACTTCGACTGCACGCGCATCCGCACCGTGACCTCGGCGCCCGGGCCGTCGTGGTCCGGGTACTCGACCGCGACCACCTGGCCCGCGTCCACGCCGCGGACGCGCACCGGCGTGCCCGGGGTCACGTCGTGCGCCTCGGGGAACCCCGCGGTGATTTCGACCGCGTCGGCCCAGAGGCCCTGCCTGTCCGCGATGCGGGCGACACCGTACCCGCCGAGGCCGAGCGCGGCGAGGACGACCAGCCCCAGCACGGCGGCCTGAAGGCGGGACAGCGGTTGCGACACGGTGCGGCTCCGGAAAGGGCGCGAGTGGCCCGGTATTATACCGTTCGCTCGGGCGCCCTCGGGATTGTGTCTTTTCGCCGGCACCGGAAATGAGAGCGCGGGCGCGGGCGGCGCGGTTGAAGCGGCCCTACTCGTACTGCAGCGCGTCCGGGATGCGCGTCTGGATCGCGCGCCACGCGGGCACGAGGCCGGCGAGCGTGGCCATGGCGACCGAGGTGCCGGCGATTCCGAGCGCCGCC
>JBJSXS010000786.1:0-2180 GCA_046086545.1 Gemmata sp. | reverse complement strand
AGAGGGCTTTCGAGCTCGTCAACGCGCCGCGCGTGCGGGCCGCGTTCGACCTCGACCGCGAACCCGAGAAGCTGCGCGACCGGTACGGGCGGCACCGGTCCGGGCAAGCGTGTCTGATGGCGCGCCGGCTGGTCGAGGCCGGCGTCCCGTGGGTCACGGTGTTCTTCAACCACGGCATCCGCGGGCAGGACGACAGCCCCGACGATACGGATCAGTACGGCTGGGACACGCACAACGACATCTTCGACTCGCTCAGGACGCACCTGTTGCCGCGGTTCGATCATTCGGTGTCCGCGTTCCTCGAGGACCTGGGCGCACGCGGACTACTCGAATCGACGCTGGTCGTTGTCATGGGCGAGTTCGGGCGCGCCCCGCTGGTCGCGGTGGAGAAGAACTTCGCGGGTTCCTCGCCCGGGCGCAAGCACTGGGGCGCGTGCTACACGGTGCTTCTCGCCGGCGCCGGCATCACGCCCGGCGCGCTGTACGGCGCTTCGGACAAGTTCGCGGCGTACCCCTCCACGGACCCGACCGCGCCCGGCGACCTCGCGGCCACGATGTTCCACGCGCTCGGGCTCCCGGCCGACGCGCACTACGAAGACGCCCTCAGCCGCCCGTCCCGCGCGGTGACGGGAAGCGCGATCCTCCGCCTCTTCCGCTAACCAGGATGCACGATGCGTACACTGTTCTGCCTTGCCGCGCTCGCGTGCGCGCTCGTCGCGCCCGCGCCCGCGGCCGACGACAAGGCCTTCGCACCGCTGTTCGACGGCAAGTCGCTCGACGGCTGGACGTTCATCGTGAAGCCGGACAAGGACGGGAAGAAGGCCGACCCGAAGGTGACGTGGAGCGTCGTTGACGGCCACATCCGCTGCACCGGTAAGCCGAACGGGTGCATGGTCACGAAAGCCGAGTACGGTGATTACGTTCTCAAGGTCAAGTGGCGGTTCCCCGCGAACACCGCGGGCGGCAACTCCGGTGTGCTGCTGCACGTTCAGGACGAGAAGTACTGGCCCACGTCCATCGAAGCCCAACTCCTGACCGGGCGCGCCGGGGACCTCCTGCTCACGAACCCGCCCGATGTGAAACTCGATGTGGACAAACTGCGCCAGGATCCGAAGCTCGAACGCCGGTTCTTGCGGATCGACACGAAGGGGACGCCCGAGAAGAAAATCGGCGAGTGGAACGAGTACGAGATCACCTGCCGCGGTGGCGACATCACCCTCTGCGTGAACGGCGTGAGGGTCAACGAGGGGAAGAACGGAAACCTGTCAAAGGGCCGCATCGCCCTCCAGTCGGAGGGCGCCGAGGTTCACTTCAAGGACATCGAGTTGAACAAGCTCAAATAGCACCTCAACCAACAGCCGCGGTGTAGCCGGTCGCGCTACACCAACGCAATCGTGTGGTCGCTCAACTGCTCACTGCCCTGCTCCGTCACGAGGTAGTTGTGCTCGATGCGGAGGCCGCCGACACCGTCCACGTACAGCCCCGGTTCGAGCGTAACCACGTCTCCCGCGATCAGCGTCTCGCTCGAGTTGCGTACGATGTACGGCGGCTCCGGGTGCGAAATGCCCAGCCCGTGCCCGCCGTGCGTGGTGAAGTGGTCCGCCATGTCGCCGAACGCGACCCGCATCGCGTCGTAGACCGCTTGACAGGGGACGCCGGCCTTGAGCGCCTTCGCGCCCGCGGCGATGGCCCCGCGGCTCAAGTCCATCAGCCGCTGCTGGTCCGCTGTCGGTTTCCCGCCAACGCAGATGGTGTTGGTGAAGTCGCTGCGGTAGCCTTGCACGATGACGGAGTAGTCGAGGATGAAGAACTCGCCGGCCTCAAGTTTGTGAGGGGTCGGAGGGCCGCCGCGCTTCTTGCTGCCGGGCGACACGGTGAAGTCACCGTACACCACCGCCCAGTGCCCGAGCGCCGCGTACACCGCGTTCGCCACCCCGGTGTACACTTCCAACTCCGTCATGCCCGGCTTGATGTTCGCGCGGCCCCACGCGTGCCCCGCGTCGCACGCCCGCATACACGTCTTGAGCACCGCGACCTCGTCCGGGTCTTTCGCTCGGCGCATCTCTGACACGAGGCCGATCACCTTCGGCCCGAGTGCGTCCGCGAGGCTGTCGTGGACGCGCCCGCCGTTCTGCTCCAGCGCGGGGCGGAGGGTCAGGCGGCGCGGGCCGAGCGCCGCC
>JBJSXS010000785.1:0-3709 GCA_046086545.1 Gemmata sp. | reverse complement strand
CAGTACGAGGACGCCGCGTCGATTGCCACCAAGCGCGGCGGCGAACTTGTCGCGCGCGGCCAGAACTCGTTCAAGTACATCGCGGTCGCCAACCAGTTCTTCGCCTCCGCGATTGCCGTCGATGACACCGCGGAGGGCGCGGGCAAGAACCCGTGGGCCTACGTCCGCGCCACCACCGAAGTTCCGCTCGACAAGAAAACTGAACCGCAAGGGATGACGCAGTTCGACGACATCTCGGTGCGGGCCGCGTCCGACGCCCTCGACCTGGCGCCCGGCGAGGCGGTGACGCACTCGTACCTGATCTACCACGGGCCGTCGAAGGTCGGGCTGCTCAAGCTCATGCCGAGCGACCGGACGGTGAGTGGCGAACTGGTCGACCGGTACAAGGACAAACTGAACCTCTCGACCATTAACGACTTCCGTTCGGACAACTGGATCGGGCGGTTCGCCAGTTCCATCTACTGGACGGACCTGGTCATCGCGATGACCAACCTGATGCACCTGTTGCTCGCGCTGATTCACAAGGTGATCCCAAGCTGGGCGCTGTCCATCGTGGTGCTGACCATGTGCGTCCGGCTCGTTCTGCTGCTGCCGAGCCGCAAGCAGACCGCGATGAGCATGCGGATGATGGAGGTGCAGAAGAAGCTCGCGCCCGAGTTCGAGAAGCTGCAGGAGAAGTACAAGGACGACTTCAACGCGTACAACCGGGAGAAGACCCGGCTGATGATGCAGCACGGGGCCAACCCGTTTGCCATGATGGGCGGGTGCCTGCTGCTGCTGGCCCAGATGCCCATCATGATGGGGCTTTACTTCTGCCTCCAGGAGAGCGTGTTCTTCCGGCTCGACTCGTTCCTGTGGGTCGACAACCTGGCCGCGCCGGACATGCTCGCGTGGTGGGGCGAGGGCATCCCGTTCGTCAGCACGACCGAAGACCTCGGGAGCTTCATCTACCTGGGGCCGTACTTCAACCTGTTGCCCATCCTTGCGGTCGGGCTGATGCTGTACCAGCAGGCCAAGATGATGCCGCCCTCGACCGACCCGCAGGCCGAGCAGCAGCGGATGATGATGAAGATGATGATGGTCATGATGGCCGTCTTCTTCTACAAGGTCGCGGCCGGCCTCGCGCTGTACTTCATCGTCAGCACCGGGTGGGCGATCCTGGAGCGGCAGTTCATTCCCAAGCCGAAGATCGACGACCCGGTCGGTCCTGCGCCAACTCCCGGGACGAAGCCCGCCCTCAGTCCCGCTGCGGCGGCCGCGGTGGCCCAGGCGCAGCAGAAGAGCAAAGGGTTGCTAGGGCGCTTGCGGGAGAAGCTCCAGGAAAAGATGGAAGAGATGCAGCGGCAAGCAGACGAGCAGGCCCGGCGCCAGATCCGCAACGACCCGAACCGGCCCAACGACAAGAAAGCGCCGGGCACCGACGGGCAGCAACCGCCCAACGCCAACGACCAGTGGCGCGACAAGAAGAACAAGAAGCGCAAGAAGTAAATGCGGCGGGGTCGGAGGCTCAAACCTCCGACCCCACCGCGGTTCGTCAGCCGATCCGCGGGAACAGGGGTTTCACCTTGCCGTCGATCAACTCGGCGGTGATGCGAAGGTCGTCCGGTTGCGACCGCAGTTCGGCGGCGTCAACGTATTTGACTTCTGCCCACGGTTGCGCAAAGTTGAAACTGCTGTAGATCGCCTCCGCGCTCTTCGGGATGAACGGCTTGAGCAAAATGCTGGCGATGCGGAGCGACTGCACCGCGTTGAACAGCACCTGCTTGGCCTTCTCCTTGTCGGTTTTCACCAGCTTCCACGGCGCGTTCGCCTCTAGGTACTGGTTCGTCGGTGTCAGGAACTTCTGCACGATGTCCTGAAGCGCGATGTTGTACCGGCACGCTTCCACGTGTTCGCGCACCTCGCCGACGAAGAGCGTCAGGTCCAAACCCGGCACCACGGGTTCCGGGGTCTGCCGCGCGGTACCCGAGAACACGCCGTCGTAGTTCTTGGTGACGAGTGTGAGCGCGCGGCTCAGCATGTTGCCGAGGTTGTTCGCCAACTCCGAGTTGTATACTTCCTCGTACCGCTGGCCGCTGTAGTCTCCGTCGCTCGGGAACGGACACTCCCGCATGAAGTAGTAGCGGTAGGCGTCGGCGTTCGACTTGGCGATGATGTCCACCGGGTCAACGATGTTGCCCAGCGTCTTGCCCATCTTCTCGCCGTTGTTGTTCACGAACCCGTGACTGAACACCCTCTTGGGTGCCTCTTCGCCCGCGGCCCACAGCATCGCGGGCCACAGCGCGCAGTGGAACCGGGTGATGTCCTTGCCGATGAAGTGCGTTTCGGCAGGCCACCACTTGCGGAACGTCGCTTCATCGTCGCCGTAGCCGATGCCCGTTATGTAGGTAAGCAGCGCGTCGAACCCGACGTAGATGGTGAACTCCGGGTCGAACGGGATGCGCACGCCCCAGCTCTCGCCCTGGCGCGAGATGTTGATGTCGCGCAGGCCCTCCGTTTCGATCAGCGAGATCATCTCGTTGCGGCGGCTGTCCGGCTGGATGAAGCCCGGGTTCTCCTTGTAGTGCGCGAGCAACCGGTCCTGAAACGCGGACAGCCGGAAGAGGTAGCACGGCTCACTTCGCCGCACCAGCGGGCGCTTGTGAACCGGGCAGTTGCCGGCGCTCTCCCCGTGAACCTTGTCGCTCTTGAACTCCTCGCACCCTTCGCAGTACCAGCCCTCGTACTTGTCCTTGTAGATGTGACCGTTGTCGTAGACCTTCTGGATGAACTTCGCACAGCACGCGCGGTGGCGCGCGCTGCTTGTTTGCACGAACGTATCGTACTTGATGTCGATCGCGTCCCACACCGCGCGGAACTGTCCGGCCATGTCGTCGCAGTACTCCTGCGTGTCGCTGCCGAGTTCGGCGGCGCGCTTCGACACCTTGACCGTGTTCTCGTCGTTGCCCATCAGGAAGAAGACGTCGAACCCCTCCATCCGCCGGTACCGGGCCTGAACGTCGGCTCCGAGCTTCTCGAACGCCGTGCCGATGTGCGGCCGGCTGTTCGGGTAGTCGATTGCGGTCGTCTGGAACCACTTGCGGGTGGCGGCACTCACTCTATGTCTCCTTCGTCGTCGGTACAGCCTTTCTACAGACGCGCCACGCGCGGGGCAGGTTCATCTGCCCCGTGCCCCGAACCGCGCGCGTAAGCGGTTGCCCATGTCCCGCGGAGGCATCGGTGCGGTGGTTCCGGTGCGGGTCCATCACGGTCAGGCGGCGCAGGCGCCCGGCCGCGAGCACCGTTTGCAGTTTCACGGCGTCGGCTCGCGGTGCAGCCACGCCAAGCACACGAGGGAGTTCAAATCGGGCGTGCGGGCCGGCGCCTTGGCGTCGCTTCTAACTGGGCACAACATGTGAACCCCGGGGCCGCGAAGATGACTTCCGCGCACTCACGACCGGCGCCTCGCTTCGCGCCTGTACCTATTCGATGATGCCGCGGTTGGAGTCGGCCGGCTTGTTGCCGTCGATGTGCGCGAGTCGGTGCTCTCTGTAGGGAACGAATTCGTTGAGGTATGACTCGTTTTTGGGTACCAGCGGGGCGCCTCGTCGTGCGGTTTCACAAGGGAAGGCATCACAAAAGAGTTGTCGGGCGTCAAGGCTTCCAGCTGACCCCTGAGCAAGCGCACGGGACCGCGTTACCCGAGCGTGACGCGGTCCCCGGGGTTGGG
>JBJSXS010000784.1:0-3446 GCA_046086545.1 Gemmata sp. | reverse complement strand
CCTTGAGTTGCTTCAGTTTTGCCCCGATCTCTTCCGGGTCGTCGTACTCGTTGTTGTCGATGGCTGCTTTGGTCGCCTTGATCCAACCACCCCACAAGACCACAAGCAACAAGAGGTCGTGGGATGAGTATTCCTCGACCTGCTCGCGGTCGAAGTGGCGACCGAACTCGCGCACTCTTGCTCGCTGCTCGTCGGTTCCGCTCCCCCAGACTCCGAGGTCACTGGTCGGCGGCCGATCCGCCGCGGCTTGCTGAGAGTCAATGTCTGGGTCGTCGTCTTCGTAGAGGGACCGGATCTCTTCGGCGCAGGCGTCGTCGGGGTCGTCCTCTTCGGGGTCGGCCTCGTCGTCGGCCTTGGCGGCGGCCCAGTACGCCGCCCGCTTCGCCTGCCTCCGCTCCTCGTTCTCCCGCCCGGCCGCGACAGCGGCCACGTGTTCCTCCTGTTCGTGTTCGGCCTTGAGGGAGTACGGGTGGGGGTCGCGAGGCGAGATCTGCCTCTTCAAAAGTGGTTTTGGATTCCCGTTGGCGGTCTTGCCGGACTTGCCCTTTGTCTTGGGCGCAGACGCATCGACACCGGCCTTACGCTTTGGTAGGCTCATGACGGTTCTCCTGGAACGCCGGCCGAGTCGCTGTTTGGGACACAGCTCGGCTGGCGTTCCGGCTTGATGGGGCGATGACGAGTAATGATGGTGGCGATTTTGGCCCACGCGGTCAACACCGCGATGGGCGACAGAGATCGGGGCAACGTGCCGAGCAGCCAACCGCGTCACGAAACAGCTTGGCCAACGGGGGCTCACTGTTTGTCGTGATGGTAGTCTTGTCCCGGCCGTGAGGGTTGATACGTGAGTCCCCGCCGTGGCATCGCCTGCTACGCGCAGGCTTCAGAAGACGTGGGGCGGCGGGGAACGGGGCCGAACTGGCGGCTGGGCGTGCGCCGCGTCCGTCTGACTTGCTCCTCCTTGTTCCGCCGATTGAGCCGCTCTCCGGCCGGTTCGACAACTAGCCTGTTGGAGGGACAACGGTTGCGCGGGGCACGTGCCCTTGACCGCCTGACGACCCTGCCTTCGGTCGTTACCTTGGGAGCCGGTCGTCTTGTACCAGTCCGCCAGCCCGCACAACCCGTTCGAGCACCCGACAACCCACCTCGTGCCGCAGCGGGCTACGGGCGAGCAGCTTGTCCATCACCCACCAGAACCGCCCCTTGTTCACCCGGTACAGCTCCTCCATCCACGAAACGAAGGCCGGGTTCCTGAGTTCGTCAAAGAGTGCCATGTTTGCGTACTCCGTGGTGGTATCGCCCGAATCCACCTCCTTCCTGACGAGGTCGGGATAGTCCCACGGCCGTTCGGACACCGGGCTCTGCCGGACCAAGCCGTGGTAACTTCGTAGCTCGCGTGGGGTCCACCCGAACTGGAGCAAGACGAGGCCGGCGAGGCAGGCGTCGACGTGTTCCCGGACGGACTCAGGGGTGACCGGGACGGATGCAGCCAGCTGCTCCAAGTCGGCCAGAGTGACGTCTCGCCCCTCAATCGCCGCCTCTTCCCTGAGGTACGTCACCGCGTACGGGTCCACGAAGTCGGACTGCATCCCGACCCGCCCGTACCGTTCGGCCCGGACCCGCTGCACGGTCGCCGGGCGGATAGTAGCCGTCACCCCGCCAGGGAGCCGGCGGACCACCCACCACCCGCCCTCGGCGACCACGTAGTTTTCGGCCGTGCGGGAGCGTTCGAGCCCGCAGTCGAACACCACCCCGGCTACCTCTCGTACATCTGGCGCACGAGGGTCGCCCCGAATGTCAAGTTCGGCGATCAGCTCGTCGGCTCTGTTACGCCGGTTGTTATGCCATGCGAACGTAAGTAGCAGATCGTACAGTTGCGGATCGAGGTTCTCAGGCATGACGCAAATCTCCTCAGGGGAGGCCGTCGAGTGTGGCTTCGACGGCCGTGGCCTCGACCGCTTCCTCGCGGGGCGGTGCCAAGGCTCTGGGTCAGGGAAGTCGATGCTGTTGCCAGTGCTGGCGTGCTGGTCGTCAACTCCTCTACGGGCGTGTGGTGTTGCCCGACGGTCGGCCCCGTCGGTGTGGGCGGAATGTCACGGCAGGGTGTCGAACAGGCGGGCACCCGCGAACCAGGGTTGGGCGGGGTCGCGCAGGAGCAGAAGCCACTCGTCGCTGTCGCAGCCTGCGTCTTGAAGGGCGTCGGCAAGGATGGGTGTCGTGGAGAAGTCCCCACTGCCGAGCATCACCTTGACCAAGGCGAGCACTGTCGACGTCCGCCAGGTCGGGTCGGCAGCCCAGCCGGGGGCGGCGAGGCTGACGAGGTGGCGGGCCTGCCGGCGGGCCACTGCCTCACGTTCGACACGACCGTAGACGTCCAGCCAGTAGTCTCGCGTGTAGGTGCGGGCGACAGCAACTTGGAGACGTGGCGACTCGGTCGTTGCCACAGCCAGAGCCCTCTCGGCTGCCGCAGCCTGTTCGGCGATAAACCGGGCGGCCGGCGACCGTCGATCGGCCTGATCGAGGGGCGAATACGCGGTCCAGAAGGCACGCCACGCGGCACGGGGAACCTGCAGCTCGGCGGCCGACAGGATCTCACGCACGGCGGGCACGGTGCGGGCCGCCAACCAGTCCGTCATCAGGGACGATGGGGTCATGTGTTTGTGGGTTCCTGCGGTTCTGGTCTTCCGGTCTTCCGGCCTTTCAACGACCGGAAGGCCGGAAAACCGGAGGTCACGACCCCAGCTTCTGAACCTCCTTCCGCCGCTCGTAGAACATGCTCTTCCCACGCCCGGTGCGATCTTCCCAGAGACGAACTTGCTCATTCGGGTCGGATGTCTCACCCATGATCTGCCGGACGATCTCCCGGTCGCGTTCTTGCCGCTCGCGTCGGGTCGCCCCGGTCAAATCGACCTCGTGAACACAGTCCCGCGGCGCACGCTCCAGGATCTGGGCAACGACCCGGTCCTCCCAGTGTTGTGCACTGTCCCCTTGCTCGTACTGCGCGAAGAAGCTGTACGCGATGTCCAGGAGCTTCAGGTTCGGCCGCCGGCCGCGGTCGAGCGACTGGGCGATCACGTACTCGGCCGCCTTGCCGCACTCCTCGACCGTCATGCGGTAGCCCAGGATCGTCGGCGGCGAGGACGCCGAGATGTGCCGCATGAGGGCCGCCAGTTCGTCGGTCGAGGCCGTGAGGTGGCGCGTGATGACCCGCGACAGCACCGCCGCGACCTCCTCGGTCTGGGGCGGCGGACTGTTCTGGGTGATGATGATGCCGCCCCCGAACGGGACCCGCTCCCGCCCGCGGGCGGTGTTCCACTGGACCTCGCGTTCCGGGATTCGGCCCCGGCCCGTCGGGTCGCGATCGGTGGTCCACAACGCGGCCCGGAGGATGCTCAGGCACTGCGGGTTCCGCAGAATGCCCTCCTGGTCCTCGATCAGGGTGATTTCGG
>JBJSXS010000783.1:0-3738 GCA_046086545.1 Gemmata sp. | reverse complement strand
CGCGGCGACCGCCCGCGCGGTGGGGCTGGGGCTGCACGTCCACATGGGCCACGGGCTGAACTACCAGAACGTGCGGCCCATCGTCCGCATCGCCGGCGTCGAGGAGCTGAACATCGGGCACAGCATCGTGTCGCGTGCGGTGCTGGTGGGCATGGAGCGCGCGGTGCGCGAGATGAAGCAGGTGATGCAGGAGCACTACCCGAACCCGCGCAGGAGTTGATCCGCGGATCAACTACTCCTCGAACACGCGGACGACGCCCTTGCGCCACAGCTCGTCCACCAGCTTCTTGTACTCGGCTTCTGTGGCCGCGCGGGTGATCTTGTCGCGCACCTTGCTCTGCACCGCGGTGTCGAACGGCTGCACCCCGGCGTAGTCGCGCTCGATCACCTTCACCACGTGGTACCCGGTGGGCGTCTCCACGACCGCGCCGATCTGCCCGGGCTTCAGCGCCCAGAGCGTTTCTTCCAGGTCCGCGGGCTGAATCTCGTTGCGCTTCTCGCCGGTGCCGAACCCCTTCTGCTGCTTCGCGAACCCCTCGTCGTACTGTACCGCGAGGGCGCCGAAGTCGGCCCCAGCGGCGGCCTGCTGCCACAGCGCCGCGGCCCGGTCGTAGGCGGCCCGCGGGGCCGGGTAGTTCTTCAGCGCGATGAAGATGTGCTGCCACTTGACGCGGTCCGGCACCTTGAACTCGTCGGGGCGCTTGTCGTAGTACTCGCGCACCTCGGCCAGCCCGGCCCGCCGGTTCTTCTCCTTCAGCGCGCTGCTCACGTACTGCTCGGCCATCATCTGCCGCTCGAGCTGGCGCCGGATCACCTGCACGCTCAGCCCCTGGGAGCGCAGCATCGCGGCGAACTCCTCGTCCGACTTGGCCCCGGAGTCGTTCCGGAACGCGCGCAACTGCCGGTCGGCGGCCTGCCCGGCGAAGTCCTTGATCTCCTCGATCACGTTCATCTTGTTGGCCTTCTTCAGCTTGGAGTACATCTCGTCGAGGATCAGTTCGCGCTCGATCGTCTTGCGCAGCACGACCGCGTACATTTCCTTGTGCTTGGCCGTGCGCGCGTACCCGGACAGGGCCGCGATCTGGTGATATTGTTGGTACACCCCTTCCACCACCTCCTGGTCGGTGATGACGTTGTTGGCGCCGACGATGGCCACCACCTTGACCCGAGGCACGCTCGCCTTCAGCGCGTCGGCCGCGGTGGGCAGCGCCTTGGACGCCGTGAACCCGGTCTTCTGGATCGGGTCGCCCTTCAGACCCTTCAGCTCCGGTGGGATCGGGGCGCCGGGAACCGCGGCGCCCCCGATGGTCGGAGGCACCGGAGCCGGGGTGACCGGAGCCGGCTTCGCGGGGCCGACCGGGGTGAGCGCGCCGCCGGTGCCAGGCGCGGTGGGTGGGGGCAGCGGGGCGAGCGGGGCCGCGGGCGCCAGCGGCATCTGACCACGCGCCGCACTCGATAGGGGCGCGATCCCGCTGGCCCGGTCCGTCTGGCACCCGATCACGGCGGCGAGTCCGACGGCCATCAGCAAACAGCGGCCCAACGGGTTCGCGGCGTCCATGCCAGCCCTCAGCGCGGAATACGTGCGTAGTGACCCGGGCGTATATCACGGCCCGCGGGAAGTGCAAGCGGGAATGAGGATTTTAGATTGCGGATGCGTGATTGGCGGCTGAGAGCAGCCAGCGCGGCGGCTGGCGTGCTTCGCTCGTCAATCGCGCATCTGCAACCTCAGGCCCCCGGCGGCTTCAGGCGTCCCAGCAGCAGCTCGTACAGCCCCTCCGGGGAGTCCGCGTCGCCGGGCTTCAGCCGCAGGTAGATGCTCTTCTCGTCAACGATCTTCATCCGGCCGGCGCTCGCGGCCACCAGCTGCTTCGCGCGGTCCAGGTTGCGGTAAGTGAACACCAGGTCCCGGTCGTGCCGGTGAACGCTCGCGACCTGCCACTTCACGCACAGCAGCCGCACCTCGGTGGTGCGGAGCAGCCACTCGACCGGTTCCGGCGGCGGGCCGTACCGGTCGTGCAGCTCGTTGCGAAAATCCGCGAGCTTCGCCGGGTCGCGGAGGCGCGCGAGGCGCCGGTACACCTCGATGCGGAGCTTCTGCCCCTGCACGTAGTCGCGCGGCAGGTACGACGGCCACGGCAGATCGACGGTCACCTCCACCGCGACCTTCGGCGCCTGGTGCTTCAGCGCGCGGACGGCGTTCTCGAGGAGCTGGCAGTAGAGTTCGTAGCCGATGGCCGCGATGTGGCCGCTCTGCTCGCCGCCGAGGATGTTGCCGGCGCCGCGGATCTCGAGGTCGCGCATCGCGATCTTGAACCCGGCCCCCAGCTCCGTGAACTCCTCGACCGCCTTCAGGCGCCGCTGCGAGTTCGGGTTCAGCAGCTTCAGCGGGTTGACGATGAAGTAGGCGTAGGCGCGGTGCTTCGAGCGCCCGACCCGGCCGCGGAGCTGGTGCAGGTCCGCGAGGCCGTACATGTCCGCCTCGTCGATGAAGATGGTGTTCGCGTTCGGGATGTCCAGCCCGCTCTCGATGATGGTCGTCGCGACGAGGATGTCGGCATCCTTTCGCACGAACGACACCATGGCCTTTTCGAGGTCGTGCGCGTCCATCTGCCCGTGCCCGACGGTGATTTTCGCTTCGGGCACGAGGGTGCGCACCTTGTCCGCGACCTCGTAAATGTCCTGCACGCGGTTGTGGACGAAGTACACCTGCCCGCCGCGGTTCATCTCCCTCAGAATCGCGTTGCGCAAGAGCTTGTCGTCCCACCGCGTGATGTGCGTCTCGACCGGTTGGCGGTCCGCGGGCGGCGTTTCGAGGTTGCTGATCTCGCGGATGCCGAGCAGCGACGCGTGCAGCGTGCGCGGGATCGGCGGCGCGGTAATCGTGAGCACGTCCACGGTCGCGCGGAGGTGCTTCAGGCGCTCCTTGTGCTCGACCCCAAACCGCTGCTCCTCGTCGATGACCACAAGCCCAAGGTCTTTGAACCGCACGTCCTGCGACAGCAGCCGGTGCGTGCCGACGATCACGTCGATCTCGCCGGCCCCGAGCCGCTTGAGCGTTTCCCTCTGCTTCGCCCCGCCCTTGAACCGGTTGACCACGTCCACCACGAACGGGTACTCCGCGAACCGCTGCGTGAACGTGCGGTAGTGCTGCTCCGCGAGGACCGTGGTGGGTACGAGGAGCGCGACCTGCTTCCCGCCGTCCACCGCTTTGAACGCGGCACGGACCGCGACCTCGGTCTTGCCGTACCCGACGTCACCGCAGATGAGCCGGTCCATCGGCTTCGACTTCTCCAGGTCGCTTTTCACTTCGGCGATCGCGGACAGCTGATCGGGCGTCTCCTGGTACGGGAACGCGGCCTCGAACTCCTTCTGCCACTCCGAATCCGGCGGGAACGCGTACCCGGGCACCGCCTGGCGCAGCGCCTGGATGTTGATCATCTCGGCGGCCATGTCGCGCACGGCCTCGGCCACCCTCTCCTTCTTGCGGCCCCACGCGGCCCCGCCCGGCTTCGACAACTGCGGCTCGGTCTGCGTGCCGCCGACGTACTTCTGCACCAAGTCGATGCGGGTCGCCGGCACGTACAGGAACAGCCCGTCCTTGAACTCAAGAACCAGGTGCTCTTCTTGGGCCCCCGGGCGCGCCGCGCCGTCATCGAACAGGCGTTCGGCCTCGCGCTCGCGGCTCGACTTGTCGAGCATGCGCATGCCGCGGAACCGGGCGATGCCGTGCGCGACGTG
>JBJSXS010000782.1:0-3813 GCA_046086545.1 Gemmata sp. | reverse complement strand
CCGAGACCGCGGCCTGAGTGAACGGGCCCATGTCCTCCCACGGGTTGCGGAACGTGATGCTGAACCCCTTCCCGCCGCTGATCACGCTCACCGGTACCGGGGCCTGGGTCATCTTTCCGTCTTCGCCGAACGTCGCGCCCGGGAACTTGCCGACCACCGGCGTCGCATAAGCCGATACTACCGCGTCGTTTTCCGACAGGACACCTGCGTCGTCGGTGTACGCGTCCGCGGTAATCGTCACTTGCGTGCCAGCGGGGACGACGAACACAGACCGCTCCCCGGTGAGCGACAGGTTCTTCTCGGCCATCAGTTGGCGGCGGCCCTTGAGCTCGGCGAAGCTCTCGCCCTGTGCCGGCGCGTGGTGCAGGTACGCGGGTTCCTCCTGCACGCGGTACAGACGCTTGAGAGTAGGCGGCGGAATGAGCCGGATGCGCTGCGGCCGGGTGTAGAAGTCGTCGGCCCGGACGACGAACGCGACGTCCTCCTTCAGCCCTCCGATGTCGCCCTCAAACTCGTTGTTCTGGCGCGCCTTCAGGGTACCGTTACCGCGATACTTCGCACCGAAGTACTTGAAGCTCACCTCGATGGGCTCTTCGCCCACGGTCGTGTTACCGTCTTCATCTACCCTGGCGACCTTCCTGGTGAGTTCGAGCTTACGGAGCGTGCGCCCCATACTCGGCCGTTCGGCCAAGGTGTCGAGTGCCTGTAGTACCGACTGCAGTTCGCCGAAGGTACCACGGAGCGCGGACGAGGGGTGCGAGTCGCCCGCGCCTTCGGCAGCCCGCAGGCGCCGCTCGACGGCATCGACCGTCCACGCGGAGGCGCTGTTAGGCAGTCCGCCCGCTAATTCGTCTGGCGCTCGCAGGGCCTGGAAGTCGAACTCCGGCACCGCTCGACCAGCCATGCCCGCGGTCACGTCGGACCAGAGCATCGGGCGCCAGCCCTCAGGGCTGTTGCGGTCGGCGATGACCCACTTGTAAGCGCGGGCGGTGACCGGCACCGACGCGACCGCTTGGCTGACGGTCTCCTCGCCGCTCGGCGGGAACCCGACCAACTCGACGTGTGCCCGCCGCGGCCACGGGGTGTCCATGAGCGCGACGTTCCGCTCCACGAAAATGCCGCTGACGTGCGCGAACTTCCACCCGAACCGGTACGGGTCCACCGACCGGGTTGCGATAGCGTGGCTGGCGAACGAGACCACGAGCGTGACGAACAGGAGGCCGAACGCGAGCAGCCCCAGCACCCACAGCCGGCGCCAGTTGAACACCTTCGACACCGGCACCTTGCCCACCCGCTCGCGGGCCTCGGCGATGGTCGCCTCGATCATCTCGCGCGAGTACCCGAACTTGGCCATCTTGTCCACGTCCGCCATCTCGACCGCGGTAATGAGCCGGTCGCCCAGGATCGTGGGGAACCGGCGCTCCAGTACGAGTGCGAGCGACGGGTAGGAGAACTCCCGCGTGACCCGGGTGAAGATGCGGACCACCAAGATGGCCGCGAACAGCCCCAGCGCGGTAACGAGGGCGACGCTTCGGATCGCGCGGGACCCGTCGAGCGCCCAGTCCCACCCGGTCACCTTGAACAGCCCGTAGTCGAACAGCAGCCCGAGCGAGAACCAGAACGTCACGAACAGGAGCGCGGACAGCAGCCCCTCGATGACAACGTACCGGCGGATGATCCCGCGCAGTTGGTCGAGCGGGTTGTACACGTGCGGGTCACGTGGGCGGTCCGAGCGGCGGGTCTTTTCAGCGGTCGCCATGTCGCACCAGTTCAGTGTTCAGTTTTCAGTCAGAGAGTCGGCCGCAGTGCTGTGTTCGGGCCGGGCCCTGAACGAGGACTACACAAGTTCAACTGAAAACCTTGATCAAGCCAGCCGCAGAAGCTTCCGCGCGAGCCACTCGATCGACAGCAGCGTCACCACGCTCAGCAGCGCGAAACTCACCGGCACGCTCGCCCCGGCGAACGACCAGTACCAGCTGGCATACAACATCATGCCGGCGCCTGCGCCAAGGACGCCGAGGAGCGACAAGCCGCTCGGCCACTCGCTGCGGAACGCGATCACCTGGATCACCAGCAGGCCGACGCCCAGCAGCCAGAACCACCAGTCGAACGTCCCGAGCGCGACCAGCACACCGCCCGCGACCAGCGCGAGCGCCTGCAGGCCGATGAGTGCGAGGTTAAGCGTCCACCGCGTGCCGCTCCCGGCGCGCTCGAGGGTCAGCGCCCACAGTCCGCGGGCCACCAGCATCGCCAGCACCGCTGCGAGCAGCGCGATGAGCCCGCCGTTCGCGCGGCCCCTCGTCAGCTCGAAGTCCAGCAGGCGCACGTCGAATCCGAGCAGGCTGAAGTTGAGCGGTTTGTCCCACAGGTCGTGCACCGGGCCGCGGTTCTGCGTGCTCCGCTTCTCGGTCTTCATGCACTCCGGGATGAGTTTCAGCATTTCCGGGTCGGTCGCCTTGAACGCGAGCCGGTGGACGCCAGCCTCTTTGGGCAACTTCGTGCCGAGTTCGAGCTTCACCTTGTCCGACAGCCGCGCCTGGAAGTCCTTGTCGAACTCGCTCGCCATCCGCAGCATCGCGGGGTAGTCCGGGCGCTTGTTGTCCATCTCGGGGTCGGCGGTGCGGATCTTGAACTCGCCGGTCAGCTTCTCGCTGTTGGGCGAGTCCGGCACGTCGATCTCGACGCGGTACAGCGACTCGCCCGGGGCGAACAGCTTCGGGTCGAGCAGCACCTGACCCGAGTAGTACCCGTCGAAAGCCGCCCCGGTGTTCGCGGTCTTCGGGGCCATGTCGAACGGGCCGAACGCGCGCTTGTCGCCGCCGCCCGCCGGCTCCTGGATGATGCGGAACTTGACCGCCGGGCCGGCGGCCGCGTTGTACGGCTTGGCGCTATCGTCCAAGACGCGGGCCTGCACGCGGAGCGGCGCGCCGGACACGCCCTCCTTGCCCACCAGGAGGCGCCCGCGCGGGGCCTTCACGTTCCGCTTCCCGGCCATGTACTTGATGAGTTTGATCCAGATGCGCTCGAAGTATTCGCGCCCCGTGCCCTCGCCCGGCTCGAACGCCCGCATCTTGTGGAACTCGCCCGACGCCAGGAAACTGGTGCGCCAGTTGGCCGACGGGTTGTTGGTGACGAGGTACGGCAGCCGCAGCACCTCGCCGGTGTCACTCACGTCGGCGAACTCGGCCAGCACCGCGCTGCCCGCCTTCACCCCGCCGATGCCCACGTCCTGTTTGAGCGGGTAGCAGGAGAAGAACCCGCGGTGCGGGAACAGCTCCTCCTTGTTGTCCGGGTTGAACACGTACTTGTCCCGGTCGGTGAAGAACTGCTCCCACCCGGCCACCGGGTCGTCCGGCACCTTGTCATCGAGCTTGAGCAGGTCCGATCCGATGATGGCCTTCGAGTTCAGGTACAGGCGGCGCGGGGTCTTCGGGATCGGCTTGATCCGCTGTGCGATGATGTCCGCCGGTTGCACCGGCAGGATCTGGAGCAGCGGGTCGAGCCGGCTGTTCTGCTCGACCCGCGCGAGCTGGAACGTGTGAATCGGGCCGGCGACGAAAATGACGCCGCCGCCGCCCTCCTTCACCCACCGGGCGAGGTCGTCGGTCTGCTGCTGCGTCAACTCCGACCAGTCGGCGTCGAACGCGATCAGCACGTCGTACTCGTTCAGGTTGTACGGCCGGTCCTCGGGGGTCACCTTCGACGCGGTCTTCAGGTCGAACTTGGTTGGGAACCGCGGGATCACGACCTCGTCCTGCTCCGCGGTGATCTTGCCGCTGGTGCCGGCCTCGTTCTGCACGAACGTGGTGAGCG
>JBJSXS010000781.1:0-5208 GCA_046086545.1 Gemmata sp. | reverse complement strand
CACCGCGACAACGCGAGCATCGACGGCGCGCTCGCCAGCGGGCGCCGCGCCGCCGAAGCGGTTGCCGCGCACCTCGCGTAGCCCCTTCGAGCGGCCCGGCTTGCCGAACCCCCGCGCTCGTCCGCGAACCGCGCGAAACTGCCCGCCGCCGAGTCGGGCGGTCGCGCGGAAAACACCGTTCCACATGGAACGTCGATGAAAATCAGAATGACGTTTGCTGGATCGGCGCGTGCGTCCGGGTCAGGACGTTGCCCCTACCCGAGGTCCGCCAACCGCTCCAGGCGGTGCCGCACCTGCGGGTGGCGCCCGTCCGGGTCGAACAGAACCGCGCGTAGGCCCGCGGCGGTCGCCCCCAGGTAGTCGTTCTCGCGGTCGTCGCCCACGAACAGCACCTCGCCCGGCGCGCACCCCGCGGCGTCAGCGACCGCGCGGAAGAACGCCGCACCCGGCTTCCGCACACCGACCTGCGAGCTGATGAGTACGCGGCCCGCGAGCGGCGCCAGTTCGGGAAACCCTGCGAGCACCGACCCGAGCCGCGCGTCGTAGTTGGACCCCATGCCGAGAACCAACCCGCGCGCCCGAAGCGCGGGGAGCAGGCCGGCCGCGTCCGGGTGTACGCGCCACGCGTGCGGTTGCGCGAAGTGGTGAAACAGGTGGTCGAAGCACGCCGCTACGTCAGGCACCCCGGCGAGCACCTCGGCCACGACCGCGCGCCAGCGGTCGCGCTCGCGGCCCTCGCTCGTCGCCCACTGGAGGGCGATGTCGGCAGCCTCCTCGCGCCGGTACGCGGCCGCGAACCGCTCGCGCACCGCCTCGGCGGAGAGGTCGAGCCCGTGGCGCCGCGCGACCGCGGCGTAGGCCGCCGGCGCCGCCGGCTCGGGGAAAAGCAGGGTGCCCACGGCATCGAAGAAGACCGCGCGCACGCCGGAGTCGAGGACGGGCACGGCTAGTCCGCCGCGCCGTTCGCGGACGCCGCGGCCCGGGCCGAAGGCCCGGGGATGACCGACTTCGGCGGGGTCGGGGCGACGTCGCGCGTCGCCATCCGGCTCGCCTTGCGCGTCGGCGGCTGGGCGGCCGCCGGCACCGCGCGGGCGGCTTGCGCCGCGACCGCCACCTTCAGCAGGTGCAGCCCGCCGCGGAACACCACGAACGCGATGAACGCCGCCGGCCCGGCCTCGAAGATGCGCCGGCTGGTGATCAGCACGTAGGTGTTCCAGAACTGCCACAGCCCGGCGGCGAGCAGCGCCCACCCGGCCAACTCGCGGCTCCAGTACGCGAACCTCATGACGGCCCTCTCGTCCCCGCGCCCCTTTCGGGCGGGCGCTCAACAGGTTCCGAACTCAATCGCGCCGCGGCCCGGACCGGCGCCGCCGGCTGTCGTTCCTCTTCTGGCGGGCGCGCTCCTGCGCCTCGCGCTCCTCGCGGGCGCGCTCGGCCGCGCGCCGCGCGCGCTCCGCTTCCTTCTCGCGCCGCTCGGCGCGGCGCCGGCCCCAGATGCGCCACTTTTCGACGCGCGCCCGCTCGCGGTGCGACTCGGCCCAGCTGGTGTCGGCCAGCACCAGCGCGCCCTCGGCCGCGCCCATCACGCGCCACTGCCAGTAGCCGAACGCCAGGCGCACGATCAGCGTGCCGAAGAACAGCCCGCCGATCAGGACGAAGAACCGGTGCTGCCCGGGCCGGAACTCGCCCGGCTCCAGGTTGCGGCGGAACCGCGCCAGCGACTGCTCGTCGGCCAGCCGCAGCGGGAACTCGGCCAGCGGCGTCACCTCCACCTCGTTCGCCAGCCACCACAGCCCCTGGCCGACCACGACGACCGCGGCCGCGACCCCGACCAGCCACGCGATCTCGTCCGGCCGGACGTGGCCCGGCGGTCGGCGCGTGGGCGCCTCGCCCTTCCGCCGGAACACGCTCTCGCCGGGCATGATCTGGTGGACGAACCCGAACGCGCGGTACTGGGCGCGGAGGTACACCAGCACCGCCAGCACCAGCACCATGTCGGACCCCTGGAAGTACGTCTCGCGTACCTGGAACGGGTTCTCCGAGCCGCTGTACGGGACGCCGAACGGGAACAGTTGAAAGTACGCGACCCCGAACACCAGGAGCGGGGGCATCGCGGTCCACCGCAGCACGAGGGCCGCGGCTCCGAACAGCACAACGACCACGCCCCCGACGTCACTGCCGGCGGCGGCCAGCATGGCGAAGATCACCGCCAGCGCGCCCAGCACCGCGAACGTGTACGCGCGGACCGCCCGGTCGCGGAACAGGATCGCGATGACCTCCCGCAGCGACAGGTCCGGCTTCGGCTTGGCGGCGCTCATCGGCGGCTCCTCATACCGCGGAGCCGGTCGAGCCGGTCCAGCACCAGCCGCACCGGGTCGCCGTCGTTGGCCCGCATGACCGTCGCGCCGGCCGCGCCGAGGGTGCGCCGCAGCACCCGGAACGACTCGTGGTACTGGCGCGTCAAGTTGTCCTGCACGATCTGGGTGATGCGCCTGAGCCGCTCGCCGGGCGGCGGGTCGTCCGGGCCGCGGCGCCGCGTCTTCTTGCCCCTGGGCGGTTCCGGCCCGGCGGCGGGCGGCGCCTCGTCCGGCGGCGGCACATCTGACGGCCACGGCACGATCACCATGACGTGGTGCCGCCGCGCCCTGGCCACGCGGCACGCCCTCACCAGCGGTTCGAGGTCGGTGCCCAGCTCCGCGAGGTCGGCCAGGATCACGTACAGCTCGTTGTCGCGGGCGCGGCTCACCGCGCGGACCATCGCGCCCGCCAGCACGTCGGCCTTGTCCGCGCACCGGAACCGGAACCGCCCCTGCTCGTCGTACAGCGGCACCGGGCACCGCAGCTGGTGGTGCCGGAGGAACGCGCCGACCCGCTCGACGAACGCGCCGTCGTCGTGCACGTACCGCTCGATGGCGTCCGGCCCCGCGCCGTCCTGAAGCGAGAACAGGGCAGCCAGCCGCTTCCGGCGGGCCAGTTCGGCCGCCGCCGCCCCGACCCACCCGCGGGCCCCGTGGATGAGCCAGAAGATCGCCGCCAGCACGGACGGCAGGATCATCAGGTTGAACCAGAGGGCCAGCGTCACGAAGATGCGCACCCACACCTGCATCCCGCGGGTGCGCTGGACCGCGAACTCGAACGTGCCGGCCATCCACTGCGTCGTGAGCTTCCGCAGCCAGTCGGGCAGGGGGCTGCTGCCCGGCTGCAGCATCCCGCCCACGCGGTACGCCAGCAGCACCGGCGGCACCACCATGATGAAGAACACGACCCAGCCCCACCACTTGTCGAGCAGCGGGACCCACAGCCGGCCGCGCGGCATCGTGTTGTTCGCCTTCGCCATCAGCTCCGGGTACAGCTCGTGCGCCAGGCCGTGCGCGCGGCGGGTGAGCTGGTCGAGCGGCACGCCGCTCGTGTCCGGCTGCAGCGCGGCCACCTCCGCGAGCCGCCGCAGCACGTTGATCATGTGCGTCTGGGTGCGCGCCGGCGTGCCGGCGCTCGCGGCCCTGTCGTCGAACGTGGTCAGGCCGACGAGGTCGCGGGCGGCGGCCGCCGCCTGCGCGACCACCGCCGCGACCCCGGCCATACGGGTGAGCAGCGTGTTCCCCTGCGGCCCGAGCCGCACCCCGTCGCTGGTGTCGAGGAACAGGACGCACCGCACCGGCACGTCGGTCTCGTACTCCTTGGTGATGAGCTTGTCCTTGCGCGCGGACGTCTTCCACGCGATCATCTTGGGCGGGTCGCCCGGCCGGTAATCTCGCAGGTCGTACAGCTCGTCCCCGGACCCCGGGCGGCGGAGCCGGTGAACGCCCGGCGGCGGGAGCGTGTTGAACCGCTTGTCGGCGCGCTGCCGCCCCTCCTCGTCCGCCAGCGGCGGCAGCACCAGGAACTCGACGGCGTCGCGGATGAACACGCGGCGGTAGAAGAACCCGTGCAGGTCCGCGACCCGCACCTTGACGCCCTCGAAGCGCGCCACCCCGGGGGCGGGGCACTTGAGCGCGTACCGAACCTCGGCCGGCTCGCGCCCGCCGATCGCGGCGTGCAGCTCCGCGGCGCCCTCGATGAGGTCCGCGCCGGCGGGCAACCGGTCCTCGACCACCGCGTAGTCGATGGTGACGAACGCGCTGTGCTGCACCCGCACGCGCACTTCAAAGGGGACGTTGGCCCAGAGCATCGGCGTGTCGCGCCCGCCCTGCCGCACCCACCGGCGGAGCTTCAGCCGCGAGACGGCGGCGTTGGACTTGTAGTTGAACGCGAGCCACTCCCACGCGAACCACGCCAGCAGCGTGACCGCGAGGACGGCCGGCACCGCGGTGAAGTTCGGGATGACGAACGCCCCGATCACCAGCAACAGGGCGACCCCGAGGACGAACCACCACCCGCGCGCGGTCAACATCGGTCACAGGCCCTCGGTCGTTTGTCAGCGGCCCGCGGTCACTTGCCATGCGCCGGCACGCCGCCGGCCGGGCTAGACCGTTTCCAGCACGGGCACGGCGTCCATGATCTCGCGGACGATCTCGGACACGTGCTTCCCTTCGATCTCGGCCTCCGGGCGCAGGATGAGCCGGTGGCCCAGCACGCCGAACGCGGCCGCCTGCACGTCCTCGTGCGTGAAGAAGTGCCGCCCTTCGAGGACCGCCCGCGCCCGCGCGCAGCGGAGCAGGTTGAGCGCCGCGCGCGGGCTGGCGCCCAGCGCCACGTCCGGGTGCCGGCGGCTCTCCTCGGCGAGCCGCACGATGTACGCGTACAGCGACTCGGCCCCGTACACGCCCGGCAACTTCGTCTGCAGGCCGATGATTGTTTCGGGCGTGAACATCGGGGCCACGTCGGCCGCCGGCTTGCTGTGCAGCTTGAGCAGGCCCACCTCGTGCTCGAACCCGGGGTAGCCCATCTCGAAGCGCAGGAGGAACCGGTCGAGCTGCGCCTCGGGGAGGCGGTACACGCCTTCCTGCTCGACCGGGTTCTGCGTGGCCAGCACCAGGAACGGCGGCGCCAGCGGCAGCGACGCGCCGTCCACCGTCACCTGCTGCTCCTGCATCGCTTCCAGGAGCGCCGCCTGCGTCTTGGCGGGCGCCCGGTTGATCTCGTCGGCCAGCAGCACCTGCGTGAAGATCGGCCCCTTGCGCAGCACGAAGTCGTTCTTGTTGCGGTCGAACACCGACGTGCCGGTCACGTCCGACGGGAGCAGGTCCGGCGTGAACTGGACCCGCTGGT
>JBJSXS010000780.1:0-2326 GCA_046086545.1 Gemmata sp. | reverse complement strand
GACGTCGCGCAGTACCTAGACGCGTCGCGCGAACAGTTCCGCGAGACGGGCGAGTACCGCAACGCCGAAACTGACCCGCGCGAAATTGAATTCGCACCCGACTGCGTGCGAATCCCCACGCTCGCCGTCGAAGCCGGTACGGTGGTGTTCTGCCGCGGGTTCGCCCCGGACGAAGACCCGTGGTTCGGTGCTGTGCAGTTCCGTGCGGCCAAGGGCGAAATTCTGACGCTCCGTGTGCGGGGCCTGGCGGAGGAGCGTGTGGTTCACCGCGGGGTGTGGCTCGTGCCGGTCGGTAGCGAGCAATTTCGCGCCGGGGCGACGTACTCTTGGGCGCCGCTGGACGCGGTCCCTTCTGCCGAGGGGCGCGCCGAGATCGAAGCGCGGCTGCGCGAGTTCCTGAAGTTGCCTTTCGAGGTGCTGGCGCATCACGCGGCGGTGCGGCCGGTGGTTCACGCCGGCTTGCCGACGCTCGGTCGGCACCCGCAGTTCCCGCGACTCGCGTACTTTAACGGCCTCGGCTCGAAGGGGTCCCTGCTTGCGCCGTACTACGCCGATCAACTGGCGGCACACCTTTGCGGCGAAGGCGGCATCGATCCGGAGGTGAACGTGTCGCGGTTCCTGGTTCACCCGCAGCCCCCGAGCGGGTAAGATCGAACTGTTTCCTCCCCCCCAAGGATTCAAACCTATGCCTTCATCCCGCCGCGAGTTCCTGGCCGCGTCCGCGATTGCGGCCGCCGCGTCACCGTCCGTCTACGCCGCCGGCGACGACACCCTGAAGGTCGGCCTCATCGGGTGTGGCGACCGCGGCACCGGGGCCGCCGTAAATGCCCTGAACGCCGACCCGAAGGTGAAGCTGGTCGCGATGGCCGACGCGTTCGAGGACCGGCTCGAAACGTCCCTTGCGAACCTCCTCAAGAAGAAAGACGTGGGCGCGAAGGTGGACGTGAAGCCCGACGCCAAGTTCGTCGGGTTCGACGCGTACAAGGAGGTCATCGCCCGGTGCGACGTGGTGCTGCTCACCACGCCCCCGCACTTCCGGCCCATGCACATCAAGGCCGCGGTCGAAGCGGGCAAGCACGTGTTCGCGGAGAAGCCGGTCGCGGTGGACGCTCCCGGCGTGCGCTCGGTCCTCGAAACGTGTAAGCTCGCGGCCAAAAAGAATCTCTCGGTGGTGTCGGGGTTGTGTCTCCGGTACGACGCCGGCTTCAAAGAAACGGTGAAGCGCGTCCACGACGGCGCCGTGGGCGACGTTGTGCTGGTGCAGGCGAACGACTACCGCGGCGGGCGGTGGGCGAAGCCGCGCCAGCCGGACTGGTCCGACATGACGTACCACATGCGGAACTGGTACAACTTCACGTGGCTGTCGGGCGATTTCAACGTGGAGCAGCACGTCCACTTCCTCGACGTGTGCGCGTGGGTGATGAAAGAACAGTACCCTGTCAAGGCGATGGGCATGGGCGGGCGCACCGTCCTCAGCGGCAAGGAGTACGGCAACATCTACGACCACTTCTCGATCGTTTACGAGTACGCGAGCGGAGCGCGGTTCATCAGCAACACCCGGCAGCAGCCCAAGACGAAAGGCGACATGAGCGCGCACGCCCTCGGAACCAAGGGGCGCGCGCAGTTCTCGGAAAAGACGAACGGCCTGATGATCCGCACCGACAAGACGTGGATCTACGACGGCCCCGGCAACCAGATGTACCAGGCGGAGCACGACGAGTTCTTCGCGAGCATCCGCAGCGGCAAGCCGATCAACAACGGCGAGTACATGTCGAACAGCACCCTGCTGGCGATCATGGGCCGGATGGCCGCGTACACCGGCCAGGAGGTCACGTGGGAGATGGCGCTGAACTCGAAGGAAGATCTGTCCCCGCCGAAATACACCTGGGACGTGGCACTCGCGCACCCGCCGATTGCGATTCCCGGCGTCGCGAAGTTCGTGTGAGCGGGCGGGCAAGGGCCGCCCCTACAGGGGCGGCCCGGTGGGCCTTCCCCCATCCCCCGGCAACCGTCCGGCCAGCGCCAGGGCGACGCCCGCGGCGCGCACCGTCACGAAACTCAGCCCGAGGATCACGAGGTGCCACGTCGCGAATGCGGCCCGCGCCGCGCTCGCGGCGGTCGCGTCCGGGTTGAATCGCTGCAGGCGCAGGCGGCTCACCTCGTCTGAGATCGGCCAACCGGCCGCGACCGTGGCCAGCGCGACCGCGATCACCAGCACGCGCGCGCGGTGAACGCCGCCGCGCCCCCAACAACCCAGCGCGGCGACCAGCGCGAGCACCCCGCACGCCGCCTGCATCGCGAAGTACCGCGGGAACACCGGCCCAAC
>JBJSXS010000779.1:0-2543 GCA_046086545.1 Gemmata sp. | reverse complement strand
CCGAAGGCCTGTGGACGTTCGAGGTTTCACTCAAGCCCGGCATTCACGCACTGATCGCGACCGTGGAAGACGGCGGGCGGCGCACCTCGCGCCCGCACACCATCGTCGTGGGCGAGTAACCTTCCGCAGGAACCGACGAGGCACACCATGCGAACGCTCTGCTTTCTCGTCCTCCTCGCCGCCCCGTGCGCCGCGGACGAGCCGGAGTTCCGCCCGTTGTTCAACGGCAAGGACCTGTCCGGGTGGGACGCCGAGCCGGGCCTGTGGCGTGTCAAAGACGGCGTCATCGAGGGCGGCCACCCAGACGGGGGCCCGATCGCCGGAAGCACGTGGCTCATCCTCCGCGATGGGAATGCGGATGCGGTCGTGCGCGACTTCCACTTCCGGTGTGAGTTCCGCATGGGCGAGTTCAACTCCGGCGTCCAGTACCGCAGCACACGGTTGCACCCGAAGACGTTCAACGTCGGCGGTTATCAGGCCGACTTTCTCAACGGTCTCGGCACGGGTGGACTGTACCACCAGTCGCACAGCGGGCCGAACGTCGGGGTTGGGGAATCGGTCGTCAGCGAGAAGGGCAAGGGCGTCACGGTCGGGCAGGTCGCCGATACCAGGTGGCTGTACGCGAGGAAGTATTACGAGAAGGGCGAGTGGACCCGGTGCGATATCGTGTGCCGGGGCAACCACCTCACGCACTTCATTAACGGCTACCCGGTCGTCGAATACATCGACCGCGACGAGGCTACGCCCGACCGCAAGCGCCGCAACGACGACGGGGTGATCGCGTTGCAGTTACACAGCGCGAAGGGAACGGATCTCTTCGTGCGGTTCCGCGAGTTGCACCTGAAGAACTACACCGACCGGTTCGGCGACGCCGTGCGGGTGTTCAACGGCGCCGACCTCGACGGGTGGAAAGCTCCGGCCGGCGAGAAGGCGTGGGCGGCGAAGCCGGCGGAGAAGGACAAGGCCGGCCGCGCCCGGCTGGTCTGCGACGGCTCTGGCAAGCAACCGCTCGTGCTGGCCGTCGATCACGGTCCGGCGTTCCTGTTCCGTTGCCAGGTGAAGACGGACGCCTGGAAGCCCGGCGAGAAGGCGCCGTTCAGGGGCGTGGACGGCTGGAACCTGCTCGAAGTGACCGTGCGTGACGGCAAGGCGGCGGTCGAGTACAACGGCGAGCCGCGGAAGGATGTCCCGGCCCCGGTGGCCGGCGGGAAGCTCGCGCTGCCGGGCGACGCGTCCGCGGAGTACCGCAACTTCGTGCTGATCCCGATCCTGCCCGCGAAGTGAGCGACGGAGCGACCATGTTCACGATCCGACCGGGCCAGAGCGACACGCGGCGGGCCTTCTTGAAGGTGGGGGCGATGGGCCTCGGCATGTTCGGCCTGCCGTCGCTGCTGCGCGGTAACCCGGGCCCGGAGAAGCCGTGGGTGCGGGACAAGTCGGTGGTGTGGGTGTGGCTCGGCGGCGGCCCCTGCACGAGACGTGGAATCCGAGTCCGGACAACTCGGCCGGGTATCGCTGCGTCGTAAGGTGCGGGTGAATGAGGCCAGGCTGACCAGGCGGCTTCAAACATTCTCTCGCCACAACATGCCTTTATGAAAGCCCTTGCGACAAGATTGCGTGACAAAAGAATGGCGGCCGTCCTCTTCCGAGGACGGCACCCTTTCTTTGATCGCACGGTCACCCACGCTGGACTTGAGCGGAACGCTTTCATCCGCTGGGACACGCGATCAACCGTCCCGACCGGTTCGAGCCACGCGCACTCAAGCGACGACCCAAGCCCTACCCGCCCCTGACCGCTCCCAGAGACCAAGCCCGAAAGCGGCTCGCCCGTTCGGCTTGAGCATCCAAGAAGTGCCATTCCCCCTGCCGGGAATGATTTTTGAAGAACGGCATGTCAGACTTTCGATTGGGCGGGAGTCTTAAAAGTGTGGAAGACGCGACAGAAACTCATGAAGCCTTCCTCAAGCTGTTGTTGCGGCATGAGCCGATGGTGCGCGCGGCGATTCGGGCGGTGGTGCGGCGGGCGGAGGATGTCGACGAGATCATGCAGGCCGTCAGTCTGGTCGCATGGCGAAAGTTTGATTCGCTCACGGATCACGATGGCTTCGGAAGTTGGGCGTGTGTGATCGCTCGCTATGAAGTGTTGAAGTTTCAGCGGGGACGAGCACGCGACCGGTTCGTGCTCGACGAGGCATTGATCGAGCAGATTCTGGAAGAGGCCGCGTCCGACTGTGACACTCGCCGCGAGCGGCTGTCGCTTCTGGAACGTTGTTTGGAGAAGCTGCCGGAAGCACGGCGAATACTGCTGTTACAGGTCTACTCGCCGGGCTGCACGACTCGGGCGGTAGCTGAGCGGTTAGGGAAGTCCGAGGACGCTCTGTACCAATTGCTGCGCAGGTTGCGACTGGAGTTGAAACAATGTGTGGAACAGGGCCTTTCTAACGAAGGACATCCGGCATGAACGACCTCGATCTGCAACTGTTGGATGCGTGGCGACACGATCGAATCTCCCAGAGCGAGTTCGACGTCTTGCAGGCTCGCCT
>JBJSXS010000778.1:0-2244 GCA_046086545.1 Gemmata sp. | reverse complement strand
CTGCCCTGGGATCAGCTCCATGACGTAGTAGTCGCGTGCCGCGCCGTGCCGGCCGGCGTCCAGGCAGCCGACGATGTTCGGGTGCTGGAGTTTGGCTACCGCCCGGGCCTCGCCGTAGAACCTGTGCAGAAGCTGCGGGTTCGACTCCGCCGCGCGCGACATCACTTTGATGGCGACCTGCCGACGCAGGTGCAGGTGCTCGGCCCGGTACACGGTACCCATTCCGCCGCGGCCGATCACGTCCAGGATGCGGTAGTGGCCCAGTACCAGTTCGTCCGCGCCGCCCTCGCGCACCGTTTCGGCCTGGAACGGCGTCAGCAGGTGGTTGCCGACGAGGAGGTCGAGTACGTCCTGGTCCGGTGGCGGATGGAGCAGCTGGTCCCGCAGGTCGGCGGGCAACTCGTACCACTCTTCCGGCAGCACCACCCACTGCTCGATGAGTCGCTCCAGGGACACCATCGGCTCAACCCCGGGCCGCGCTACAACCGACTGGGCGCGGGTCTCATGAGCGGAGGAAAAAGTGGGGTACGACGAGGACATAGGCCGCTCAGGGGAGGCGGTGTGGCCCACAAGTATAGGACGCACTCGCGCGGCGGGGCGGCGAATAACGGCCTCGGTAAGCTCCGGGCAAAAAAAAGTATCGGTTCACGATCAGCATTAAAGTTGGCTCTGCGGGCGCCAACCCTTGACGTTTCAACCTGACACATCCTCATGGCAGACCGCCCCGACTCGCGACCGCCGCATGCTGACGCCGGACCTTCGGCCGGCGACGAGCGGCTGCACCGCCAGCTGTTCGACGCCAACCCGGCCCCTATGTGGGCGTTCGACGGGCATTCGCTCCGGTTTCTGGCCGTCAACGAGGCGGTGGTGGCCAGCTACGGCTACGACCGGACCGAACTGCTCGCCCTGACGGTGCGGGACGTCATTCCGGCCGCCTCGGCCGACCGCTTGGCGGAGGAGATCGCCTGGGGCGGCGCGGCCCCCCGGGAGGCGCTCCCCTGGGAACACCGAACGAAGGTGGGAGCGCTGCTGCCGCTCGAGGTCACCGTTTCACCGTTCGAACACGACGGCCGTCCGGCGTGGCTGGCGGTCGGTACCGACGCGGTCGACCGGCGGCGCGCGGAGGCCGCACTCCGCGACAGCGAGGAGCGGCTCCGCAGCATCCTGGCCCACATTCCGTGCGGGGTCTTCTGGAAGGACCATGCGTCCATTTATCTGGGGTGCAACGACCGCGTGGCCCGGGACAGGGGGCTTGGCGTCGCCGCCGAGGTGGTCGGGCGCACGGACGAGGATTTCGACGGCACCCCGGCCGAACTCGAGTTCGGCCGGGCGAGTGACCGACAGGTGATCGAGGGCGGCGAGCCGCTGCTCAACGCCGAAGAGACACGGACGACGGCCGACGGGAAGGTCGCCACCTTGCTCACCAGCCGCGTCCCGTTCCGCGACGCCACCGGCCGGGTGGTCGGGGTGCTCGGCGTCTACCTCGACGTCACCGAGCGGCGGAAACTCGAGTCCCAGCTGCGACAGTCACAGAAGATGGAGGCCATCGGCCGGCTGGCCGGCGGGGTGGCGCACGACTTCAACAACCTGCTCACCATCATCTCCGGCAACGTCCACCTGCTCCAGAACCTGCCCGAGGCCGACCCGGAGTTCCCGCAGCTGCTCGACGACGTTCGTGACGCCGCCGAGCGGGCCACCGGGCTGACCCGGCAGCTGCTCACGTTCAGCCGCAAGCAGGTGACGCGGCCGGTGGTTCTCGACGTGAACGAGGTGGTCGGGGGGCTGGCCAGCATGCTCCGCCGGCTGATAGGCGGGCGGATCGCCGTCCAGGCTCAGCTGTCGCCCAACCCGGTCCGGGTGCGGGCCGACCGTGGGCAACTCGAGCAGGTGGTGATGAACCTCGCGATCAACGCGAAGGACGCGATGCCCGACGGCGGGACACTCACCATCGCGACGTCCGAACTGCCCGGCACGCGCCGGTTCGCCCAACTGGCCATCACGGACACCGGCGTGGGGATGAGCGACGAGGTGAAGCGGCACCTGTTCGCGCCGTTCTTTACCACCAAGGACGTCGGCAAGGGCACCGGTCTGGGACTGGCAACGGTGTACGGGATCGTCGAGCAGGCCGGCGGGACGATTGAGGTGACCTCGGCCCCGGCGGCGGGGACGACGTTCGTCATCCGTTTGCCGTGGTGCGCCGCGCCGCCGTCGTCAAGCGCCACGCCCGCGGGCGGTCTGTTCGCA
>JBJSXS010000777.1:0-4347 GCA_046086545.1 Gemmata sp. | reverse complement strand
TTGGTGTTGAGCAGCGCCCAGAACACGTCCTGGTAGAACGACACGTCGTCGGCCTGCGCGCCCGGGACGATGGTCAGCGGGCCGGTCGGCCCCTTCGGGGTCGGCCCCTTCGGGGACGGCCCCTTCGGGCTCGGGGACGGGGTGCCGCTGCTCACGACCGCCTTGCCCTGGCGCACCTGTTCGAGCTTGGCGACCTCTTCCTTCGTCGGGTGGCGGCTCACGGTCATCAGGAACAGTTCGTCGTAGATGGCAAGCGGCGCCGACCTGTTCTTCTTGACCACCTCGGCCACCACGCCCTTGTCTCTCGTCGTGCCCACCTGGTCGTTCAGGTCCTTGCCGTTCATCAGCAGCAGCGCCTGGATGACGGTGCCGTTAAAGGTGGTCTCGTTGCCCTCGTCGTCGCCGAAGTTGCGGACGAGGCGCCCGGTCCAGCTCGCCTTCAGCGCCTTGTACTCGGCCTCCTTCAGTCGCGACTCCGCGCGGGTGGCGAGCGACAGCGAATCGAACAGCACCTCGGGCGACACCGCCTTCAGTGGCATCCGGGCGAAGAACGGGTCGAACTTCGGGTCCGTGAGCCCCTTCACCGCGACGTGGCTGAGCTGGTACACGTCGCTGGTGCAGAGCCACTCGAGCAGCTTCTTGGTGTCGTGGTTGTACTGCTTGAACTGCTCTCCCAGGTACGCCAGCAGCTCGGGGTGGACCACTTCGTTGTCGCTCTTGAAGTCGTCAACGGTCGAGTCCTTCTGCAAGCCGCGGCCGAACAGGTGGCCCCACATGCGGTTCACGTAGGCCTTCTCGAAGTTGTCGTGCTGGACGATCCAGTCTGCGAGGATCTGACGCCGGGTCTTAGTCGTCGCGGTGGCCGAGATCAGGTTCTTGGTGGACTTCTCGCCCTTTTCGGCTTGCACAAGGTCCTTGAGCATCACCGGGTACGACGCCTTGCGCTGGCCGTCGCGGCGCTCGTACAGCACCAGCCCCTTCTTGTTCCAGTTCGGCATCTCCTTCAGTTCGACGTAGTTGACCGTCGCGGTCTGCTTCTTCTGCATGGTGTTCTGGGTGCCGACCTTCTCGGTCTGGCGGAAGAACGCGTTCACGCCCCAGAAGTCGGCCTGGAGCCACTCCTTGGCCTGCGGGTGGTCGTGGCACTGGGTGCACTGGGTCTGGATGCCGAGGAACATTTTGGTGACGCGCGACGTGATGGGCACGTTGTCGTACCGGCCGGTCTCGTCCAGGTCGATCTTGGCACCCTTGTTGTCGATGTTGAGCGGGTCGCCGATGTGCCGGAACACAAAGTGCACGGCCCCGTTCTCGTTGCTCTTGCCGGTCGCGGTGATCAGCCCGGTCACGAAGTCGCGGTACGGCGCGTTCGTGTCGAACTGGTCCTCCAGCCACATCATGAGCTGCTCGCGGTACATCGCGTCCACGCCGCTGCGGGTCAGCAGCCACACGGACCAGATCTCCGCGAAGTTGCGCGCGTAAGCGGCCGAGTAGTCGATCGGGAACTTGGCCAGGCCCGGGACCGACGAGACCACCTTGCCGCCCACCTTGGGCGCGTACTTCTTCTCGTTCAGCACCCGCTGGACGAGCTTCACGCGCTTGTTCGGGGACTTGTCCTGCTCGAAGTCGAGGATCTCTTCGACCGTCGGGATGCGGCCGATCAGGTCGAGGAACACCCGCCGCATGTATTCGTGGTCGGAGGCCTTGGCGGCCGGCTTGGCGATGCCGGCTTCCTCCCATTTCTTGGCGATGAACTCGTTAATCTTGGCCGTCTGCGGTGAGATGCCTGCGGCCGGCGCCTTCGGCGGGTCGTCGGCAGCGACCGACGTGTGGGCCGAAGCCCACACGAGGCAGGCGGTCAGGCCGGCCATGAGAAGAGAGCGGGCCATCGTGAGTTCCCCAGAGAGTTCAACCAACTGAAAGGCACCCCGGCACCGGCCGAGGCTGCTAAACTGGGTTGGGTCCGTGTTGCTTTAGTCTAGTCCAAGCCGGCCGAGCCGGTCCACGGTTTTCCGCTTTCCCGAGCGGGTTCACCATAATGGGACGCGACACCCGCGCCCAGAGTTCCCAAACCGGGGCGGCGAGTGAATCAACCCCGATCGCCTTGGAGCGTTCCGCGAAACGAGGGCCCGATGCACTTTCCGCTGCGCGAGATCGCCAAGTACGTCCGCACCGCCCCGACCGAGGAACTGCTCGACCGGGTTACAGTCTATCGCGAGGGCATGGAACCGGCCGCCCTCGACCTGATGGAAGGCGAGTTGGACCGCCGCGGGGTCACACGGACACAGATAGCCGATCACGACGCGAAGCAGCGTGCGACCGCAATCATGCTCCCGGACGGAACGGCCCGGCGGTGCTGCCGCTGTAACCGTCCGGCGGTACGCGAAGCGCGCGGCTGGCACCGCATGAAGGTCAGTATCCCGCTTGTCGGGCGGCTGATCGGGCGCGGGTCGGACCCACTTGGGTTCTCAGTGCCGGTCTTCCCGCGGTTGCACGCGTACTGCGAGGTTCACAACCCGCTGGCGGTGAAAGAAAACGTGAACAATCGCGATGGGTCTTGAGAGCGGAACCGCTCTCATGATCCCGCCGTCTCGAATCAACTTTTCATCGCAAATCTATATTTTGCAATGATTTACACGATGCACACTTCGCGTGATACTGCTTCGTCGGTGGGTTGCAGTTGTCGCCTGAACTCTGCTTGCGCTAATCACGGAACGTAACGAGATGCCGTGAGGCCATTACGTGCCCGAAAATGTGATGGGACTTTGTGACGAGTGCCACGGGAGCACAGAAGAGGTCCAGCCGGGATTTAAACCCGGCGAGACTGTACGCGCAAACTGCTTACGGAGATCGTGATGCGCCGGACAAGCCAGGGCTAATCGGCGCGTGACGTTACTTACTCGCCAGTTCCTTCGCTGCTGCCTCGGTGACCTGCGAGAACCGGACGTTGAGCTGCTCGCTGAGCCAGCTCTGCACGGCCGGGGTGTACGGGTACTTACCAGTGTTGATGAGCTTCTTCATGCGGGCGTCGCGGTTGGCCCGCTCCTTGCGCTTCAGGTGCCCGTTGACGGTGCGCGACACCGCGCCCTTATCGCGGATCCGGTCGTACCGGAGGCGCGTCGACATGCGTTCGGCCATGGCTCAACTCCCCGACTAAAGACGGATTGTTTCAATTCTAACTAGCTTAGGAAACGTGGCCGATCTGACCAGCCTGCCAAGCAAGCAACGACGGATGAACGAGAAAGCCCCTGCTTGCGCGACGGCCCCGGCAGCGCATCAATCCTCGGTGAACCGCTTGCGACGGAGCATGTGGTGGTAGTGCTGGGCGAACCGGTGGGACTCGTCGCGAACGTACTCCAACAGCCGCAGCGCCGCCGAGTGCTTACTGAGCCGGATCGATTCCGATTCGCCGGGCCGGAAGATCTCT
Source organism: Gemmata sp. (assembly GCA_046086545.1). Lineage (GTDB taxonomy): Bacteria > Planctomycetota > Planctomycetia > Gemmatales > Gemmataceae > Gemmata. The sequence goes on along the minus strand of JBJSXS010000777.1, from coordinate 923 downwards.
TCTTCCTGCTTCGCCAACGAAATCAGGCACGGCGGCTCGACGCCCAGCATCTGGAACGCCTCCAGCGCGGCGTTCAACTGCCCCTTACCGCCGTCGATGAGCAGGATATCGGGAAAGACCTCGTCCTCTTCGCGTAAGCGGCGGAAGCGCCGCGTCACGACCTCACGCATACTGGCGAAGTCGTCAACCCCCTGCACGGAGCGGATCTTGAACCGCCGGTACCCGGGCTTGAACGGGATGCCGTCGAGGAACGACACCAGCGACGCGACCGTGTCCTGTCCGCCCAGGTGCGCGATGTCCATCCCTTCGATTGTGCGGGGCGTGTTGGTCATCCCCAATACCTTCTGTAGCCGGACCAGCCCCTTCTTAGGGTCGATGGGGAACACCTCGGGCTGCACGTCCGTTGAGGCGTCGCCGCGCAGCTCGAGCTTCTTTACGGCCGCGATCTCGTCGCGGACGCGCTTCGCCTTCTCGAAGTTCAAGTCCTCGGCCGCCGCGGTCATCTCCGCCTCCATGCGGCGCACGAGTTTGGCCGTTTTGCCTTCGAGGATGAAAATGAGTTTTTTGATCTGCGCACGGTAATCTTCCCGGGAAACGCGCATATTACACGGGGCCGTGCACCGCCGGATGCTGTGCAGCAGGCACGGGCGGAACCACTTCCACCGGTCCTCGGCGGACTTGATGTCCAGCGAGCAGGTGCGAAACTGCAGCAGGCGTTGGAGCACGTCCACCGCGATGCGCAGCGGCTTGGTGCTGGTGAACGGGCCGTACAACCGCACCCCGCGGCGCCGCGGTTTCCGCGTGATCTCCACGCGCGGAAACTCCTCGCGGGTGCGAATTTGCAGGTACGGAAAGGTCTTGTCGTCCTTGAGTTCCTTGTTGAACCTCGGCCGCAGGTCCTTGATCATTCGCGCTTCGGTCAG
>JBJSXS010000776.1:0-2894 GCA_046086545.1 Gemmata sp. | reverse complement strand
GTCATTTTTTCTTCCCCTTTTCGTCCCAGTTCGCGCTGACCTCTTCATCGCTCACCGACGAGGCGACGCCGTCCTTCGGCACGTCGAGCTTGCAGAGCCATACGAGTGCGTTGAGCACCACCTTGCGGAAGTCGTCGTTCTTCCAGTTGCGGTGGTGGTGCCCGCCGGTGAACCCGACCCCGCGCCCGCCGTCCTTCCTTTCAACGGCCCACATCATCGTTTCGGCGCGGCCCTTCGCGTCCTGGATGTGCTTGTAGGGGCCTTTGGGGTACACGTACGGGCCGTCGCGCACCTGGTCCGGCGGTGTCGCGCTCAGGACCGGCGTGACGCCGGTCATGTCCTCGCGGAACCGCATGTTGAAGTACCACTCGTCCTTGATGCTGAACGGCTTGACGCCGTTCGCGATGGGGTGCTTCGGGAACTGCTTGAACTCCGGTGCCCACATCGGGTTGCAGGAGTACATGTGCTCGTAGTACCCGCCGACCCACTCCTTGAACTCCGTGCCGCCGAGGTCTTTGGGGACTTCGACGCCGTAGTGCGCGCACATCAGGCCGACGCCCTTCGCCATCAGCTTGCCGACGCGTTCGAGGCGCTTGTCCCGAACGAGCGGGTGCCCGCCGCCGCCGTCGGCGAAGCACAGGATCGCGTCCGCGGTGTCGAGTGCGGAATCGTCCTTCGGGTAGCCGTTGAGCCACACTTGCGTTTCGAGGCCGGGGAACCCCTTCAGGCACTTGTCGAGCAGCCGCACGCCAGCATTGAATTCGTGGTCGCCGGGCCCGTGGCTCGGCGCGCCCGCGATCAGCACGAGCTTCTTTTTCTTGTCGCCGGCCGTCAACGCACCGGTTGTGGTCGCAAGGGCCGCGCTCGCGGCGAGGAACGCCCGTCGGGAGAGGGACATGGGAAGACCTGTCGGGGGTGGGTGTTGAGCGCTTCTGTAGCCGGCCGCTGGGCGGCCGGTGCGATTCGCGCGGGGGAGTGCCGGCCGCACGGGGGCCGGCTACAGGGGCAACGAGGGGCGAAAGTCACTTCGCGTCCAAATCGACCTGGACCGCGTGCAGGACCTCCCGAGTAGCGTCGTTCTGCACCAGAGCGACCAGCTTCAAGTTCTTCAGCGCCAGCGGCCGCTCGGCGCGCGGGAACGGGCCGCCCTGCTTCTCGAAGTCGGTGAGGTAGTTGGTGATCGTCCCCTTGAGCGCCTCGGGGTCGATGGTCACCGCCTGCTCGTGCGACTTCTTGGCGAGCGCGAACCCCTTCGCGCCGCCCGGCATCGCGCGCACCACCATGTGGTGATAGCGGATGCCGTTCCCGCCCGTGTACCGGACCCGCTCTTCCGCAAGCACGAACCGGAGCATCACCTTCTCGCCGGGGGCTTCGAGGTCCGCCACGGTGGCCTTCGCCTCGAACGCGCCCTTCTCGCCCTTCGTGACCGCGAGCGACAGCTTCACACCCGCGGGCCTTTCGAGTGCGTCGTCGATGGTCTTCCGGAACCCGGTGTAGAACTTCTCCGACGCGGCCGCCGGGCCGCCCGAGTCGCTGCCCACCTTGCCGTTGATGAACAGGGTCGGCGCGCCCTCGATCTTGTCGTCGTAGTACTTAGCGCGCTCCATCCCGTCGGGGCTGGTGAGCGGGTCCGGGCGCGGCACGTGGAAGTGGTACTGCAGCAGGATCGCCTCGGTCGGCTTGTACGTCTTCAGGAGCGCGTCGAAGGCGAGGTCCACGCCCACGCACGGCGGGCACTCGGCGCCGGTGAACACCTCGACCACCGCGGCCTTGTCCGACTTCCCCTTTCGGCCCGCGAACGCCTCCGGCTTGAACGGCGGGTTCGTCTTGGCGTACTCCGCGAAGTCGCGCAGTTCGAGCTTCGCGAGCTGCCCCTGATAGGCTTTGGCGTCGTCGGCCTTGCCCGCCTTCTGGAGCACGCGGACGAGCGATTCGAGCACCAGCATGCGGGCGCCGACGGTGTCGTCGTCGGTCAGCAGGCGCTCGGCGCGCTTGCCCTGCGCGACGGCGAGGTCGGCCATGCCCTCTTGGGCCGCCAGCACGTCCACGGTGCGCAGCATCGTCTCGCGCTCCCACCGCGGGCCGAACGCGCTCGCGGTCTTGTTCAGGCGCTCCACGACCCCGCGCACCTCGTCCAGCGGCACCTTCTTCTCGCCAGCTTGGGACAGTACCGCGATGGCGGCGCCGAACAGGTCGGGGCCGTCGTCCACCTGGGTCAGCGCCTCACGCGCGAGCGCGAACGGGTCGTCCAACTTGGCGAGCTTGGTCGGGTACATCGTGGTGAGCTGCAGCCGGCCGCCGACGACCGCGAGCGAGCCGTTCAGCTTTTTCCCGTCCTTAGCGAGCGCGCCGTCGAACGAGACGATCTCGCGGCCCATGAACCCGAGGGTGAACGCCACGCTGTCGCCGCTCACCGCGACCGACGTGACCGTCGGCCTGATCTTCAACTCGTCGGACGCGCCGATGTACTCCGCGGTCCACTTGCCGTCCCTCTCGGCGAAGGCGATGAGCATGGTGGTTTCCTCGCCGCGGTCGATGGGCACGGTGAGCTTCCAGTTGCCCGCAACGCCGCCTCGCGCCCCGGGCTGCTTGGCCGCGGGGCCGTCTTTCTTGGGCGGGTCGTCGGCACGGCCGAGGCTGGCCGCGGCGATCAGCGCGACCGCGAGCAGGGTGCGGTACATGAACGGTTCCTGTGGGGTGTTAGCCGCGGCGCGCAGCGCGCTCCAGTTCGTCTCGGTAACGATACACTTTCGCCACCGCGTCCGCCACCTGCTGTACGTCGGCGGCGGTGCCGGCCAGCACCGGGTGATAAAGGGTCACGCAGCGGCCGTGCGCCTCCGCGGCGTTCGCGAGGGCGCCCGCCGCGCGGAATCGCGAGGGCGACCGCCCGAGGT
>JBJSXS010000775.1:0-6402 GCA_046086545.1 Gemmata sp. | reverse complement strand
GTTCGCGCCCGCGGCTGCCCGGGTTGGGCGGGTTCACTTCGCCGTCCGTGGGCCTTGCTCTCGAAGGCGGTCGGCCGGTCCCTGCCCGGCTCCGCGGTGCCCGGCACCCTCTTCCCCTTGTGGGTGCCGTCGCCGCGTTCGCGCACCGCCCCTTATCAGAGCGTCGTTCGAGTTCCCGTCGCGCGGCGGCGGTGCGCTCACGCCGGCCCACGGCTCTCGCCGCGGGTCAGGGTGATGAGCGTGAGTTCCGGCCGGCTCCCGACGCGGAACGGCGCGCTGGTGGTGCCGAGGCCGCGCGACACGTACACCCGCGTGTGCGGCGCCTGCACGAGCCCCTTCAGGTACTTCTGCCCGTAGTGACTCGGAACGAACGGCGCGCCGCCGCTCGGGAACACCACCTGCCCGCCGTGCGTGTGGCCGCTCAGCATCAGGCCCACGCGCGGGTCGCGCATCTTTTCGGCCACGTCCGGGTTGTGGCTCAGCAGCAGGCACGCGTCCCGTTCGGTCGCGCCGCCCAGCGCGGCGCCCACGTCCACCTTGCCCATCCACAGGTCGTCCACCCCCGCGAGCCGGACGCGGTGGTTCCCGCGCTCGAGCCAGACGCCGCGGTTGGTCAGCTCCCGGACGCCCGAGTACGCGAACCCGGCGCGCGTCTCGGTCTCCCCGTGCCAGTAGTCGTGGTTGCCCATCACGCCGTACACCCCGAGCGGCGCGCGCAGGCCGGCGAGCGAGCGGAAGCACGGGGCGATGTACTTCCCCTCTTTAAGACAGTAGTCGCCGCCCAGGAGGATCAGGTCGGGCCGCAGCGCGAGCGTGGTGCGGACCACCGCGTGGACGTAGTCGAGCGAGGTGAACGGGCCGTGGTGCAGGTCGGTCAGGAAGGCGACCGTGGTGCCGTCGAACGCCGCGGGCAGGTTCGGCACCGGGAGTGTGGGCCGCGTGACCTGCACCCAACCGGACTCGAACAGCCCGTACCCGGCGGTCGCGGTCGCGCCCGGGACGAGTGGTGCGGCGGCGGCTTTGAGGAAAACTCGACGGTTCATGTCCGACAATCCCGCGGCGAAGGGGCGACCGCATCTGCCTGCCGGAAGAATAGGCTACTGATGGGCCGCCAATCTAGTGCGAGTTTTGGGAGATGCAAAGAGATTGGTCGGAATTTGTTAGGGGCGCTCGCGTGCCGCCGGGCGCGCTAGGAAAAGTTAGCGCAGCCTTCAGTCAAGATGGGATAATAAGGTAGAACGCGTAAGAGGGAGAAGGCGAGTCGAATACAAGCGAAACCTGCGCCTGCATTCGACTCGCCTTCTCCCTCTTACGCGTTCCCCTTTTCTGACTGAACCGAAGAGTCGGGGCGACAGGATTTGAACCTGCGGCTTCGTGGTCCCAAACCACGCGCTCTACCGGGCTGAGCTACGCCCCGATTCGCGCGGCCCTTTCGAGAGACGCCCGCGCGTGCCTGTACTCTACCTCAAACGACACGACCGAGGTAGGCCGGGTTCACTTGGTCAGCTCGAACGACTTGAAGAAGTCGTCCGCGTCCTTGCCGGTCACCATGTCCTTCGGCCCGACCACGAACACCTGGTACAGCCGGTTGTCCACCAGGATGATGGTGACGCGCAGGTTCAGGTCGTCCTTCTCGGCGAGGATGTCGCGGGCCGGGTACTCCTTGTCGCCGCTCTTGAACTTGGTCTCGCCGCTCTTGGTGACCTTCGCCTTGAAGTTGTCCACCAGGCCCTTCTCGCCCCCTTCGAGCAGCTTCGCCGCCGGGGCCGCCTTCACCACGTCGGCGGGCATGTCGGAGTAGATCACCGCGAACCCGCCCTTGCCCTTCTCCACGATCGTGATGTTCAGGTCCAGGCCGCCGGCCTTCTGGGACACGCTCTTGGGCTTCTCGTCGCCGGGGAACTTGGCGCCGTACTTCCCTTCCTTCGACTCGTACCTGTCGGCCGCGGTGGCGGTCAGCGCGCCGGCGAAGACAACGAACGCCAGAGCCGTAAACATCGTCCGCATGGTCCGGTCCTCGGTTATTTGGTGAGTTCCAGCGAGTCCAGGAACGCGGTCGCGTCCGTGCCGGACACGAAGCCCTCCGTCCCGATGACGGCGACCTGGTAAAGCCGGTTGTCGCGCAGGACCGCCCGGAACTTCACCCGCTGCTTTCCTTTGTCCTTGTCTACGATTCCTTCCCGCCCGGGCAACTTGTCCGGGCCGAACTGGAAGTCCTTTTCGCCGGCCACTGCGCCGCGCCCTTTGAAGCCGTCGCGGACCCCGTCGAACAGCGTCTTGCGGTTGTCGGCCCTGGTCGCCGCGGCCGGGAAGTCGGTGTAGCTCACGAGGTACACGTTCCCGTCGGCCGTGGCGTAAGTCGCGACGTGCACCTGCAGGTCGCCCAGCGCGCTCTTCGCGGTCTGCGTCGCGAGCTTCGGCCGGCCCGGGAACGCGACCGCGTACATGCCGTCCGCGGACGTGTGCCGCTCGGCCTTCGGCTGCGCCGCGAGCGCGCCCGCGAGGCCCGCGAACGCGACGCCGAGCATCGCGGCCCGGAAGTGGCTCATTTGGTCAGCTCGAAGGAGGCGATGAACTTGTCCGCCGACGGCGAGGTGACGACGTCCTTCGTGCCCTGAACCATCACCTGGTACAGCCGCTTGCCGGCGATCACCATTCTATTCCGGATGAACCCCGAGGGCGTTTCGATCAGCACGTCCCGCCCCGGGCACTTCTGGTCCCCGAGCATCAGCGTGATCTCCTTGTCGTCGAGGATCTTCCCGCCCTCACCCTTGTTGCCGTCGCGGACCTTCTCCAGCCGCGGGCCGGGGGGCCTGGCCGCGACCTCGTCCGAGGCGTCGATGTAGCTCACGAGGAACGTGATGTCGCCCTTCAACTCCACCGTGTCGAGGGTGAGCTTGAGCGTGTCTTTGCCGGCCTGAATGTCGGTGGTCTCGCTCTTCACCGGACCCGGGAACAGCACCTTGTACCGCCCGTCGGCCGACGCGTGCTGCTTGAAGTCCTGTGCCGCCCCGGTGAGCGCGAACACCGAGAAGAGCGCGATCAGGGCGAACGTCCGTGCCCGCATGGGAGGAACCTCCTGTGGTCAGGGTACCGAGACACGGGAGGGTAACTGATGGGCGCTGGCGAGGGCAAGAGGAGGGTGCGAACGCAAAAACCCAGCGACCGCGGCCGCTGGGTGTCGGGGCGAGGCGCCGATTCTGCCCGTGCTCACTTTTGGAGCGCTTGAATGATGCGCTCGAAGTCGTCGTTCGTGTCGAAGGCGATCACGATCTGCCCCTTGTCCTTGGCCGTCACCTTGATCTCGATTTTGCACGCGAGGCGCTGCCGCAGGTCGTCTTCGAGCCCCTTCACGTGCGCGGTCTTCTCCACCGGCTCCCTCTTCTCCGGCGCGGCCTCCGCTTCTTTGGCCGGCTCCGGGTTGGCGGCGGCGAGCTTGTGCTGCTTGATCAGCACTTCCAGCGCGTTGACCGAGTAGTTCTTGAGGATCGCGTCCTTCGCGAACACGAGCTGCTGGTCGAGGTCCGCGACGCCCTTGAGCGCCTTCGCGTGCCCCATGGTGAGCTGCCCGCTGCGGACCGCGGCCTGTACCTCGGGGTGCAGGTTCAAGAGGCCGAGCAGGTTCGTCACCGTGGTGCGGTCCAGGCCCAGCCGCGCCGCGAGCTTGTCCTGCGTGATCCCGAACTTGGTCATGTACTCCTTGAACCCGGTCGCCTTTTCGATGGGGTTCAGGTCGCTGCGCTGGATGTTCTCGACCAGCGCGGCCTCGAACACCTGCTGGTCGTCGAAGTTGACGACGTGAACCGGCACTTCGGCCAGGCCCGCTTCCTTCGAGGCCCGCAGCCGGCGCTCGCCGGCGATCAGCTGGTAGCCCTCGCCCACCGGGCGCACGACGAGCGGCTGGAGCACGCCGTGGTTCTTGATGCTCGCCGTGAGGGACGCGAGTTCCTCGCCGTCGAACTGCTTGCGCGGCTGGTACGGGTTGAACTCGATCTTCCCGACCGGCAGCTTGTGAACGCTCGCCCCGTCCGCGCTCTGCGGCAGCGAGATGTCACCGAGCAGGGCGTTCAACCCGCGGGCCAGACGGGGCGGGGCTTTGGCGGTAGCTTCCATGCGAAGGTCTCCGAGTGCGAACAACTTGTCCAGGTTCATAGCAACCTCCGCGGGTGTGAGAAGTGGAATTGGGAAGGCGGGGCCGGCGCGACGTTCTAACTTTCGCTGACGTTCCTCATGGAACATCGACGGGTGTTAGAATGTTGCTCGTCTGGAGCCCGGTTCTGTGACACCGGAGCGACTGGCGATAGGAAGCGCCGGGGCCACAAACCCATTCAGAAAGCAGGTGCCGCTCCGCCACTGGTGACATTCAAGCGCTCATCGATGTTCCATGAGGAACGTCAGCGAAAGTTAGAACGTTGCGCGTACTGCAACCCCCTCGATTGGCAATTGTGCGTGATGGGGCGCGGCCCGCGCGAGAGTTGTGTGCGGAATGTTTCACGCGACCAGAATTCTTGATTCGTGTCTCGAGTTCACTTCCCCGCGCGCCCCGGTCGCCTCTCTGAAGTGCTTCGAAAGCAGGCACTTTCTCACTGTGACGCGGCGCGAAGAAAATGGCCTTGTCGGTTGCGAGAAAACCGGACTACCATCCGCCCCGTTGGGCCAACGGACCGGAACCCGAAGGCCCGACCGAAGCGACGACCGGACCGGAACCCAGTCGCCGCATCGTGAGGTCCGCAAGGGCCTCAGCTGAGAAGAGGTGTCGAGACTCGCTCCCGCCGCGCGGCGCATCACGCGCCGAATGTCATTCCCTGCGGCCGGGGGTCACGCTCACACCAACCCCGCACGCGCTCTGGCTCTCGGCGGCATCGCGCCTCCGTGCTTGCCCGACGCACCGTGCGGTTAACACGGAACCGCGCGGCGACGCGCGCCCGACTCGGTGCGGCCAGGAGGCCGCCCCGCGCCCGGCGGCCCGTCGCGTACCGACAAGTTGGTCGTCTCAAAGGAGCGTTGCGCATGGATGCGACTCGTGGCCCGATCCTGTTTCGTTGCGACGGCACCGCGGACCTCGGTTGGGAGCCGCTGTACCAGTGCCTCTCGCTGGCCGCTGCCCTTCAGCGGCGGCGCCGCGGGACGCACTTCCGCAGCTACCTGGACCCGCTCTCGCTGGCGACCGTCATCAACCGCGGGAACAACGACTGGAGCCCGGCGGACCAGCCCATCGGGAGCGACGGCGACCTGAGCGCGACCATCGCGCAGGTCCGCAAGATGAACGCGGCCGCCGTGGTGGTCGCGGGGCAGGGCTACACCGCCGACTACCTCCGCGAGCTGAAGAAGACCGGCGCGCTGGTGATGGCGTTCGACTCCACGGCAGAGATGAAGTTCCCCGCGGACCTCGTGGTGAACCCGCTGCTGTACCCGACGCGGAAGCACTACAAGATCGAGCAGGGCGGCCAACTGCTGCTCGGGTACAAGTACGCACTGTGCCGCGGGGTGTTCCGCCGGCAGCGCACGATCCGCGCGACCGAGCCGCCGATGCCGTTCCGCGCCCTGGTCGCCATGGGCGACGACGACCTCGCGGGCGAGGCGCTGACCCGCACGCAGCAGCTCCTGGAGATGCCGAAGGTCGCGAAGGTCACCATCACGGCCCGCACGCACCACCCGCGGTACGACGAGATGCTGGCGCTCGCCGACGACAGCGGCGGGAAGGTGGAGGTCATCACCGAGACGAAGGAGCTGATGACGCGCCTCGTCCGCGCCCACTTCGCGCTGACGAGCGGCGACGGCTGGTCCCCGGAGCTGTGCGTGGTCGGCATCCCGCAACTGATGATCAGCCAGACGAAGCGCCACGCGGGCAACGCCAAGAAGCTCGACGAGGACTGCGTCGCGACCTACCTGGGCGACCGCGCGAGCGTGACCTTCGACCAGCTGCGCGAAGCCGTGGACCTGCTGCACGACGACCCGATGGAGCGCAAGGGCATGACCCGGTGCGCGCGGAACACGTTCGACGGCCGCGGCCCGGACCGCATCGTGAACGGGCTGGAGATCATGCTGCACAGCCCGGCCCGCAAGCGCGCCGCCTCGTTCGGCCCGCTGCTGAAGGTCGCGGCGTGAGTTGAGGCCGCTCGCGGCTGTGCGAGTGACATCCGTCTGAGCGCGGTCCCGGGTCGCTACGCTTCTGGCGTGCCGCCCGGGACCGCTGTGTTTCAACCGGCCGACCGCTCCCCGAAGGGCCTTGCGAAGTAAGGCGCTTGCAGCGCGTACCCTGTGCCCCCGATCGGGACCAGCCCCCAGGTCGCGTGGGCCGGCTCCCGGCCACTTCGGGACGAGCTTCGGCTCGTCGGTGCGCGGTCGATACTGGAGCTGTACCCCGACCGGGCGGGTGTTCGCGGACGTTGTCCGTGGCCG
>JBJSXS010000774.1:0-3354 GCA_046086545.1 Gemmata sp. | reverse complement strand
TGAACCAGCGTCGAGAGCGCCAGCCCGACCGCGAGGCCGGCGCTGACGAGCCGCGCGACGTACCTCGCGTTCGGCCCGCCGAGGCGCTCGCGCACCCAGTGCACGCACAGCACGAATCCGGAGACGTAGGCCGCCGCGGGCCAGTTCAGCTGTCCGGACGCCTTGAAGCCCGCGGCCGCGAACACCAGCCACACGGGCACCGACGTCCACCACAGGTACGCGATGGCCGGGTCCGCGGCGCGCCGCGCGTGCCAGGCGGCGGCGGCCCACACGACGAACCACACGCCGATCAGGAACGCGGCCTGGCCAGCGGCGAACGTGAGCGGCCCGAGCCACCGCACCCCGCTGCCGCTGGCGCCCACCGCCTGCGTGCCGACGTGCCGGAACGTGACCCAGTCGTTGGTGGCGTTCCAGACCAGCACCGGCGCCAGCCCGAGCGCCGAGCCGGACGCGAACACCCAGAACCCCGGGCGCTTCAGCGCGTCGCGGCGGGTGAACAGGAGGTAGCCGAACACCGCGCACGGCAGCAGCACCATCGGGTACTTCGCCATCACGCCCAGCGCGGAGCAGACCGCCGCCAGCGCCCACCACCGGAGGGCCGCCTGGCGGGCAGACAACGCGCGCCACACCCCGACCGCGGCCCAGGACCAGCACGCCAGGAACGGGGGGTCGATGGTCATCAGCACCGCGCCGGCGATCACCGGCGGCAGCGTGAGCGCGAGGGCGACCAGCCCCAGCGCCGCCCGGTGGCTCTTGAGCGTCGAAACGGCGAGCGCGTACCAGCCGCCCAGCAGGAGGGCGTGACACGCGACCGCGGGCAGGCGCACCGCGAGCGCCGGCGAGCCGACGAGCGCGTCGCTGGCGGGGCCGAACACCTCGCAGGATGCGCGGACCAGCCACGCCACCAGCGGGCCCTTGCTGTAGTAGCTCCACGCGAGGTGCCGGGACCACTGCCAGTAGTGGGCCTCGTCCGGCGCGAGGTCGATGGGGCAGTCGAAGATCAGGTACCCGAGGTGGAACAGCACCGACGCGAGAACGAGGAGGCCCGCGAGCCGCTTGCACGCGCGGTCGGTCAACTTGCCCACACCGGCGCCGGTCCCGGCGGGCAGCCCCACGGCAATCGGGTTCAGACTCGGCCCCATGTAGGTACGGCTCCGCGTCCTTCGGAACCGGCACCTCATACGCTCTGGCGCGCGCCGAATCAACCCGAACTGCGCGGCCCCCCGACATTCCCACCGCCCGCCGGACCCATTATCATTCCACTGAGCTCTCCTTTTGCGCGACCCCCAACAGGTGCCCGCCCGCACCGTTATCACGCTCACCGAACCGAGGAACCCCAAACCCATGCCCCCGGCAACCAAAGCCCAGCCCGCGGTCAACCCCGAAGAGCTGTCGCTCGCCGACCTGCAGTCGGAAGCCGAGAGCATCCGCAAGCGCATCAACCGCTTCCGTGAGTCGCTCGGCCGGTTCTTCGTCAACAAGCAGGAGATCATCGACCTGATGTGCGTGGCCGGCATCGCGCAGGAGCCGCTGCTCCTCATCGGGCCGCCCGGCACCGCGAAGTCCGACATCGTGGTGAAGTTCAAGGACGCGCTCGGCATCGAGCAGGGCGACTACTTCGAGTACATGCTGACGCGGTTCACCGAGCCGAGCGAGATCATCGGCGCGATCGACATCAAGGAGCTCCGCGACGGGAGGTACATCCGCCGCAAAGAGGGCAAGCTCCCGACCGCGAAGCTCGTGTTCCTCGACGAAATCTTCAAGTCGAACTCGGCCATCCTGAACATCCTGCTCACGATCATCAACGAGAAGAAGTTTTACCAGGAGGGCAAGCCGGAGCCGGTGCCGCTGAGGATCATGTTCGCGGCGACCAACGAGATCCCCGAGCAGGGCGAACTCGCGGCCCTCAAGGACCGGTTCGTGCTGAAGATTCAGAGCCGCAGCGTGCAGGAGGAGTTCTTCTCGGAGCTGATCGACGCGGGCCTCCAGGGGGAAGCCAACAAGGGGTTGAACCAGAAGCCGTGGATCGAGGGGCACGCGACCCTCGACGACTTCCTGAAGGCCAACCGGTACATGACGCACCTGTTTTCGCGTAAGACCGGCGACGGCCGCGGCGAAGAGGAGAACGACCGGCAGCGGTTCTTCCCGGCCGACGTGTTCAAGGAGTTCCAGCGCCTGGTGAAGACCCTCGTGCGCGAGGACAAGATCTTCATCAGCGACCGCAAGCTGGTGAAGCTCTACAAGCTGTTCCGCGTGCGCTCGTGGCTGTTCAGCGGCGGCGCCGTGACGAAGGACGACCTGCGCCTGCTCGCCTATCTGGGCGAAACGCACCAGGAAATCGAGCACCTGCGCACGAAGGTGCCGGAGTACCTGGGCGACGCGTAAGCTCGACGCGTGGAACTGCAGCGCACGATCAGGGGCCGGTCCGCTGCCGATGCCCAGGCAACTCAGCGAGCAGGTGCGAGGCACCAGGAGCAGCAAGTCGGAGGGGGCCGAGAGGCGCCGCGACGGGCGAACGGCCCGGCTGCAGCGTCCGCTTCAAGAAGTGAGTTGCGCTCGGAGGGTGCCGCGGCTCCGGCCGGCGGCTTCCGACGAGAACCCTGCGGCCCGGTGTCCGTTAAGGTCAGCCTCTCTTGCCCAGGTTGTGGGCGAGCGGACTGAGCTTGACATTCGTTGTAAGAATCCGCGAAAAATTCACGCGCTCCGGAGCGCCAAGCCTGATAATGTCTACCACAACCGGTGGTGTATCGCCACCGGCAGACGCCGAACGCTCGCTTCTCCCGCTCGAAGAGTCCCGGACCGCGGAGGCCGGGATCGCCCGACAGGTGTTGCCGGCGGGTGCTCCCGCCAAGTTCGTTCGTCCCCGCTCGCGGTCCCGCGCGGGAAGCAGATTCACAGGGCGGCCGGGACCGGGCCGCGGGAGAGTTCGTCGTGGGTAAGAAACTGTACGTCGGCAACCTGAGCTGGGGCGTCACCGACGCACAACTGCAGGACATGTTCGCGCCTTACGGCTCGGTCGTGTCGGCCCAGGTCATCATGGACCGCGACACCGGCCGCTCGAAGGGCTTCGGGTTCGTCGAGATGGGCAGCGACCAGGAGGCGCAGGCCGCCATCACCGGGATGCACGGGCAGGTGGTCGAAGGCCGCCCGCTGACGGTGAACGAGGCCCGCCTGAAGGAGGGCGGCGGTGGCGGCGGTGGCGGGCGTCGTGGTGGTGGCGGCGGCTACGGCGGCGGTGGCGGCGGCTACGGCGGCGGTGGCGGCGGCTACGGCGGCGGTGGCGGCGGCGGTCGCCGCTACTAAGGCCGGCGCCAGGTGAGTTCGGTCGAGCAGTACAAAACGGGGCGGCGAGCG
>JBJSXS010000773.1:0-5933 GCA_046086545.1 Gemmata sp. | reverse complement strand
CGCGGTCGGCGCGGGCGGCGGCGGTCTGGGCCGCCAGTTCGACCGCGAACCGCTCGCGCCCCTCCTTCTCGCGGTACGCGTCGGCCTGCCCCGCCGACGCGCGGAGCGCGGACAGCGTGCAGTCGGCCAACCGGCCCCGGGCGTTGCGGTCCGCGGCCGACAGGTCCACGGCCTCGATCTTCCGCTTGCGGAGGTCGGCCTCGATCGCCGCGACCCGCTCGCGGGCCCGGTCGCGGTCGGCCGCCGCGCGGCTCAGCGCCACCTGCGCCGCGGTGTGCGCGTGCTCGCACGCGGCGCGCTCCTGGACCTTCTGCGCGAGCGACAGCTTCACGGCCGCGAGCCGGGCGGTCAGTTCGGCGGCGTCCTGCTCGGCGCGCTCGGCGGCCATCCGCGCCGCGAGCCATGCCGCCTCGCCCTCCTGCACCTGCTGCTCGAGCGCCGCCGCTTCGGTGCGAATGAGCTCCAGTTCGGCGTCGAGGTTCTCGACCTGCGAACGCTGGCGCGCGATGCGCTGGAGCAGGTCGCCGGCCTCGTCGGAGAGCAGCGAGATTTCTGCTTCGACGGCCTCGATGGTGCCTTCCGCGGACTCGGCCCGTCGGCGCAGGCCCGCCAGTTCGACCTCCGCGCCCGCGACCAACTCCGATACCGCGCGGAACTGCTCGCGCAGGTCGCGCAACTCGCTCTTTCGCGACACCAGGCCGGCCTCGCCCTTCAGCGGGCCGACGGTGAGGGTGCCGTCCGGCTCCAGCAGCTCGCCGGCGCGCGTGACGACGCGGTACCCGGGGTGCGGCCCGGCGAGCCCCCGCGCGTCCGCGAGCGTGTCCGCCAGCAGGGTGCGCCCCAGGAGCTGCGCGGGGAGCGCCGCGTGCTCGCAGGTGACGAAGGAGGCGAGGGCGGGCGGCGGCAGACCCGCCCCCCGGTCCCCGCCGTGCGGGGCGGGTGAGCCGGACGGGGGCGCGTCGCCGGCGCTTGACGGCCCCGTGGCGTCTTGCTCTCCGCCCGGCGGGGCGGGGCTGGGGGGCGCGGGGGCCGGCCCGAGCGGCACGAACCCGACGCGCCCGCTCAGCTCCCCCACGGCCGCGGCCACGGCGTCGACGGCGTCCGTGGAGCGCACCACGAACCGCTGCGCCGCGTCCCCGAGCGCGAGTTCGACCAGCGGGGCGACCTCGCGCGGCACCGTGAGCAGGTCGGCCACCAGCCCGACGACGGCGCCGAGCGAAGGGTCCGTCGGGAGCCGGCGCCACACGGCCGCCACCCCCGCGCCGAACCCTTCGAGCGCGCGCTCCAGGTCTTCGAGGACGTCGATGCGGCCGCGCAGCGCCCCCTGCTGCACCCGGCGGCCTTCGAGCTGCGCCTGCACCGCGCCGAGTTGGTCCGTGAGGGCGTCCCGCTCGGCGGTCAGTTCGTCGATCTGCCCCTGTGCGTCGCGGAGCCGCGCCTGCAGGTCGGCGTCGGCCCGCGACAGCCCGTCCAGCGCGAGCGCGAGCGCGGCGCGCTGCGCGGCCTTGTGCTCGCGGTCGGCGAGCTTCCGCGTGTACTCCTTCTGCACCCGCGCGACCTGCGCCAGGTACGCGTCGGCGGTGGACTTGCTCGCGGCGGCCTCGCGGACCAGCTCCATCTGCTGCTGCTGGTCCGCGGCCTGCGCGCGGTCGAGTTGGGCGAGGTCCTCCGCCACCGCGGCGAGCGCGGCACCGGCCGCGTCGGCGCGTTGCTGCTCCTGTGCGAGCGTGGCCTCGGTCGCCGCGGCGTCGGCCGCCGCGCGGGCGGCGTCGGCCTCGACCACCTTCGAGCGGTAGCCGAGGTCCGCGCGCTGCCTGCCGACCTTCAGCAGCTCGGCTTCGAGGCTCTGCGCTGCGGCGCGCTCGTGGTTGAGCGTGCTGTTGAACCCGGCGATCTGCTGCCGCGCGTCCGCGAGCCGGGCCTCGTGGTGCCTGAGCGACTCCTCGCCGCGGGTGACCGCCCAGTCCAGCTCCTTCGCCCGGTGTTCGAGCTGCTCCGCCTCGGCGGTCGCGCCCGACACCTCGACCTTGAGCGCCGCGAGCGCCGCCTGCTCCGTTTCGAGCGCCGACGTGAGCGCGCGGTACTCGCGCACCCCGGCGCCGACGCGCAGCTCGCGCAGCCGGTCGGAGTGCTCCTTGTACTTTTGGGCCTTCGCCGCCTGCATCCGCAGCGTGCGGAGCTGACCGTCGAGCGCGTCGAGTTTGTCCTTCGAGCGCGTGAGGTTGAGTTCGACGGCGGCGAGCTTGCGAAGGGTCTCGACCTTGCGCGCCTTGAACCGGCTGATGCCGGCCGCCTCGTCGAAGATCTCGCGGCGGTCCTTCGTGGACGCTTGCAGCAGTTCGTCCACGCGCCCCTGCGCGATGATGGTGTACCCGCCGCTGCCGGCCCCGCTGCCGCGGAGGATGTCGTCAATGTCCTTGAGCCGGGCCATCTGCCCGTTGATGAGGTACTCGCCGGTGCCGTCGCGGTACACGCGCCGCGTGAGCTGGACCTCGTCCGCGTCCACGGCGAGCAGGCGCCGCGCGTTGTCGAACGCGACCGTCACCTCGGCCAGGCCCACACTCTTGCGCGAACTGGAGCCGTTGAAGATGACGTCGGCCATCTCGCCGCCGCGCAGGTTCTTGGCCGACCGCTCGCCCAGGATCCACCGCACCGCGTCCACGACGTTGCTCTTGCCGGACCCGTTCGGCCCGACCACGCCCGTGACCCCCGGCGCGAAGTCGAACCGCGTCTTGTCGGCGAAGGACTTGAACCCGACGAGCTCGAGGCGCTTCAACATGGGACATCAAAATGAAAAGTGAAAAATGGGCGGTGCGACGTTAGAGCCAGCGCCCGGCGGAGCGAACGTCCGCCGGGCCGTTTTCGAGCGTCTCACTTTTCATTCCGAACTGTTAACTTCTACTGCCCGCCCGCCGGGACCACGGCCGGGTCG
The DNA here is from genome assembly GCA_046086545.1 of Gemmata sp. Taxonomy (GTDB): domain Bacteria; phylum Planctomycetota; class Planctomycetia; order Gemmatales; family Gemmataceae; genus Gemmata. The sequence continues at coordinate 3,001 of JBJSXS010000773.1, read as the reverse complement.
AGGATCGGGGCGTCGGCGGCGCGCTTCGGCCCGAACAGCCGGCCCGGGTCGCGGTTGAGCGGCGGGCGCGGCAGCACCGCACCGGCGGGCGCCACTTGCGCGTCCTGCCCGGTCGGCAGCTCGAACCCGTTCGCGTCGATCGCCGGGCGCACCGCGCCCACCTTCGTCACCTCCACGTTCGCCTTCGCCAGCGTCGAGTCGATGCGAGCGAACCCCGACAGCTGCTGGATGCTCAGCTCGCGCGGGACCGCGTCCACCACCAGCGGGGCGGTCAGCACCTCGGTGCGGGCGGCCCGGCGCACCAGTTCGACCGCCTCCGAGTACCCGCCGCCCAGGTTCGCCACCGCGGTCAGCACCGCGCCCAGGTCGGACGCGCACCGCAGTTCCTTGACTTCGGCATCCCCGCCCCCGGCGCGGACCACGCGGGTCACCTTCGCGCTCCCGTCGGCGCCGGGCACCGACACGGTGATCTCGCTGCCCAGCGGCACCGCCGGCATCGGCCCGCGGAGCTTCACGCTGTCGCCGAACACCAGCACCTCGCTGCGCCCGCCGGTGGTCAGGTGGACCGCGGACGCCCCGCGCCCGCCGACGCGGTGCAGGTAGTACGAGTTGTTCATCAGCGCCCCGCCCAGCGCCGGGTGCCGCTCGTCGGCCAGGCGCAGCGCGATGAACGCGCCCTGCCGCAGCTCGGGGTCGGAGTGGCCGAGCATCTCCACCAGCTTGTCCGTGCCCGACGCGTCGTCCACCGACGCGAGCGCCTTGAGGCACTGCGCGCGGAGCGCCGGGTGGTCTTCGGCCAGGCGCGCGAGTTCCGACGTTCCGTCCGTCTGGGCCAGGTACGCGAGTGCCTCTGCGGCCGCGAACCGGACCCACGGGGACGGGCTTTCCAGCCCGACCTTCAGGCTCCGCCGGCAGTCCCCGCCCAGCGCCTCCAGCTTGACGGCCGCGGTCAGCGCGGTGACCGGGTCCATGAGTTCGTCTTCGAGCCGCCGCCGGTACGCGCTGTTCGGCTCCACCGGGTTGTACGGCACCTGCCGGGCCACCAGCAGGAACCGGTAGTGGTTGTGCCGGTACGCGGTCGGCACGTTCACCACGATCAGCTCGCGGTTCTTGGCGTCCGCGACCTTCAGGTTCGGGTCGGCGGTGGTGTGGAAGGTAGTGTTGAGCCGCTCCGCGATCTGCGCGCCGATGCGCGGGTTCTGGTCGCTCGCGTTCAGCAGCAGGTAGTACGGGCGGCCCGCGGTCACGCGCCCGCCGCCGCTGATGAACCCGGCCCGGTACAGCGCGCGGCCGTCGGCGTCGGTGTCGGGCTTCCCGTCCTTGCCGTCGCCGGCCACGAAGTTGCCCGCCACCAGCGGCCCCTGCGCCTTAGCCCACACGCTGCCTTCGAGCAGCCGCCCGCCCTCGCCGGGGGTGCCGTTGCGGACCTGCGACGTCACGTTGCCCGCGGTGTCGTAGGTGATCAGCTCCGCCGGGAACAGCTCGCCGCCCTGCAGGCTGGCCGTCTTGCTGTCGTCGGGCAGCGTGATCTGCACGTCGATCGGGTCGCCCTTGCGCGCCCCGGGGGGGATCAGCGCGGACACCAGCACAAGGGACGTGGTGCGCCCGGGGCCGTCGAGCACCTCCTTGACGTTGAACGCTTCGCGCTTGACCTTCTTGAGGTGGTTCTCGAGCATGGTGCGCCACCCGCCCGGCGGGGGGCTGCTGCCGGTGCCCTGGAGGTTGAACACCAGCCCGACCCCGCTCACCTGGAGCGACTCGGTGTTGCCGACGCTGGTTTTGGAGCCGATGGTGACGGCGGTGTCCGGGTCCGGGTCTTCGCCGATCTGCGAGCGGGTCTGGAGCTTGGCCGCGTCCGTCGACCGGCACCCGATGAGGCCCGCGGCGCCGACGGCCGCCGACAGCGCGAGGAAGTTGCGCCGCCCGATCCCCGCCGCGAGGTTCCACGCCCGGTTCATGCGTTCGCCCTTGTCGGTGCTCGCGAGGGCACGGTCGCCCGCGCCCGGTTTCCCCGAACCGGGCCGCCCCACGAACACTCTGTTTCCGTTGAGCCGCGGTTCATACCCGCGCGAGAAATGGGGTCAAGGCCAACCGCAGGAAAAGTCTCAAGGGTGCTCCCACACCAGCGTCACGCGGGGCACCGGGCCGGGGGTGCGCAGGCGGATGTGGTGGACCGGGTCGCGGACGTCCGCGTCCTGGAGCGGGTGGGGCAGCACGTAGCTCGGGTACACGCGCAGCCCCTCGAAGTGGTGCAGGCTCAGGTGGACCTCGCCGTTCGCGTCCGGGCGCACGTCGGTCAGCACGATGCGCTTCGTGTCGGCCGACTCCCACACCGCGCTGCCGCTGAGGACGAACGAGTGGACCCGGTCGATGGCGAACAGCACCACCGGCTGCCCGCCCTCGGTCAGCTGCGCCACCGGTTTCGCCGCCGGGTACTTGCCCCACCGCTCGGCCGTGCGGCCGCCCCGGCACACCACCCAGCCGACGTTGTACCAGCGGCAGAACGCGGTCAGCTCGGCGTCGGTCCAGGCGGCCAGCGGGCGCCCGTTCAGGCGCTGCTCGCACAGCGCGCAGTACCCGTGCTCGATCTCCGACTCGGTGTCGAGGCCGCCCAGGTACGCGCGGCCCGTGTACACCGGCAGCAGCGCGGACCACTCGCCGCCGGTGCGCGTGCCCGCGTCGTCCCACAGGATGCGCGCGGTCGGCGCCGTGTGCGCGTTGATCGCCTCCAGCAGGTTCTTCTGGTCCGGGGTGAACCCGAGCGCGAACGGGGCGGTGTGGACGCCGGTCGCGTGCGCGAGCGGCGCGCCGGGGCCGTCGGCCCAGCCGATCAGGAACAGCCCGACCGCGGCCGCCGCCGCGCCCGGGGCCGCGACCCGCGCGCGGCGCAGCAGCTCCCACACCCCGTACGCGGCGGCCGGGGCCAGGAACGCCAGCGCCAGCGGCGCCATCCGCCCGGCCACGTCCGGCGGCACCCGGGGCCACGCGGCCGCGACCCGGG
>JBJSXS010000772.1:0-7445 GCA_046086545.1 Gemmata sp. | reverse complement strand
CGCACCGCGGGCACGGCCACGCGCTGGCCAAGGGGATGCCGCCGCGCGAGCTGGTCGCGGAACTGTTCGGCCGCGCGACCGGTTGTTCGCGCGGCCGGGGCGGGAGCATGCACCTGTTCTCGCCCGAGATCGGGATGATGGGCACGAGCGGGATCGTCGGCCCGTGCATCCTGCAGGCGTGCGGCGGCGGCTACAGTTCCAGGCTGTTGAAGAACGGCACGGTGGGCGTGGCCTTCTTCGGCGACGGGGCCGTCAACAACGGCGCCTTCCACGAGGGCTTGAACATGGCCAGCATCTGGAAACTGCCGGCGCTGTTCGTCTGCGAGAACAACCAGTTCGCCACCGAGGTCCCTTTCGCCTACGCCAGCGGCATCCCCGACGTCGGGCGCCGCGCCGCGAACTACGGCATGCCGGGGTTCGAAGTCGACGGCAACGACGTCGTCGAAATCTACCGCGTGGCGGGTGAGGCCATCGCCCGCGCCCGCGCCGGCGGCGGGCCGACACTCATCGAGTGCAAAACCTACCGCACCCGCGCCCACGCGGAAGGCATGAGCGACTTCACCTATCGGACACGCGAGGATGTCACGAGTTGGAAGGACCGTTGCCCGATTCGCCGGTTGGTCGAACGGCACGCGGAGTTGCGCTCGCGCTTCGCGGAAATCGAAGCCGAAGTGGCGGAACTGGTTCGACAGGCGAAGGAGTTCGCGGAAGCGAGTGCCGTGCCGGATTCTGCATCAGCAACCACCCATGTCTACGCGGAACCACGACGAATCGACGCGGAACCACGAGCCACGACCAGCCGCGAGCGAACCTTTGTTGCCGCCACGCTGGAGGCGCTCGATCACGCAATGGCCAATGACCCGACGATCTTCGTGATGGGCGAAGGAATCGGGAAGCGTGGCGGGAACTTCACGACGACGCAAGGCCTGTACGCGAAGTACGGCGCCGAGCGGCTGTGCGACACGCCGATCTGCGAGCGCGGCTTCGTCGGCCTGGCGTGCGGGGCGGCGATGACCGGGACCCGGCCGGTGATCGACTTCATGTTCATTGACTTCATCAACGATTCGTTCGGCGAGATCGTCAACCAGATCGCCAAGATGCGGTACATGAGTAGCTGCCGGCTGAAGATGCCGGTGCTGCTCCGCGGTTGCGGCGGCGTCGGCCACTCGGCAGCGACGCACCACTCCGGCCTTTACCATTCGATCTACTCGCACATTCCGGGGTTGCGGGTCGTGCTGCCGTCGAACCCGTTCGACGCCAAGGGGTTGATGGCCCACGCCCTGCGGTGCGACGACCCCGTGCTGTTCCTCGAACACCGCGAACTGATGCAGAGCAAGGGGCCGGTTCCAGAGGAGTTATACGAGATCCCCTTCGGACAAGCTCGTGTCGTGCGGCCGGGAACCGACGTCACGGTGGTCGCCCTGTCGCTGATGGTTCAACACGCCACCAGGGCGGCGGAGGTCCTGGCCGGCGAGGGCGTGTCGGTCGAAGTCATCGACCCGCGAACGGTGTCGCCGTTGGACGCCGAGAGCATCCTGCAATCGGTCGCCAGGACGGGCCGGTTGCTGATCGTGGACGAGGCGTTCGGGCCGTGCGGGTTCGCCTCCGAGGTCGCCGCGCGTGTGGCCGACACGGGGTTCAACGACCTCGACGCACCCATCAAGCGGTTGCACGGTGCCTTCGCCCCGACCCCGTACGCTCCCACCCTGGAACGATCTGTCGTGCCCGATGTCGCGCAGGTGGTCCGAGCCATTCGCGATCTGCTGGAGGAGTAACGAGATGCCCCACGACATCACGATTCCGCGGCTCGGCTGGTCGATGGAAGAAGGAATCCTCGTGAACTGGCTGAAATCCCAGGGCGATTTCGTCCGTGCCGGCGATCCTCTCTTTACGCTGGAAGGCGAAAAGGCCGCTCAGGAGATCGAATCGCTCGACACGGGGTATCTGTGCATTCCGCCCGATGCGCCGCGAACGGGGGAGACCGTCAAGGTCGGCCAGGTGGTCGGCTTCCTTCTGGCCGGGGGCGAACCCGCGCCGACGACGGTGCGGAAGGCCCCCCCTCAAACTTCGCCGTCCACGGTGTCCGCACCGCCGGGCGTCGCCAGCAAGTTGCCCCGTGCCGCAGGTCCGGCCGCCCGACGACTCGCACGCCAACTTGGCATCGATCTGAGCACGGTACCGACTCCCGATCCGACGGACCGTGTCATCTGCGAAGACGTGCAACGGGCCGCGGTGAAACCGGAGTCGGCCCCCTCGCACGCACCCCGGCCGATCGCCACCCCACGAGCCCGCCGTCGCGCGAAGGACCTGGGCGTCGACTGGACTTCGCTCCCGGGAACCGGGCGCGACGGCCGAATCCGCGAACGCGACGTCGTGCACCGCCTGCCAACTCCACGTCCTTCGGCACCACCCGCGACGACACCCGCGTCACCGGGAACGCACACACCCGCTTCCAGACGGCGGTCGGTCATCGCTCAGCGAATGGTCGCGGGGGTTACGCACGCCGCTCCCGTCACGATCGCGACGAAGGTCGACGCCGCCCCACTGATGGCATTCCGAGATCATCTGAAGCAATCGACCCGGAAGGGAGGGATGCCGAGTTACAACGACATCCTCATCCATCTGGCAGCTTGCAACTTGCGTGAGCAACCACAACTCAACGCCTGCTGGCACCGCGACGGGATCTACCAGTACGACGACGTCCACATCGCCCTGGCGGTCGATACCGATTTGGGACTGCTCGCACCCGTGGTCCGGCACGCGGATCGATTGAGTCTTGACCAGATCGCGGCCCAGACGCGGCAACTCATCGCGGACGCCCGAGCCGACCGGCTGACCCACCAGCACCTGGAAGGCGGTACGTTCACGCTCACCAACCTCGGCACGTTCGGCATCGACGCCTTCACTCCGATCCTCAGCTTGTCGCAAGCGGGCATCCTCGGCATCGGGCGTATCGTCGTAGAGCCGGTCGTTCGCGAGGGGCAAATCGTGGTCGGCCACACACTCACGCTGAGTTTGACCTTCGATCACCGGGTTGCGGACGGCGCACCGGCGGCGCGTTGGCTGCAGGCGTTGTGCGGGCGAATAGCCTCACTTCGGCCGGTCAACGCAGCGTAAACGTCAAGGAGCGGAACTGCCGGAGCCGGGGCGGCGGATTCGCATACCAGACCGTTGGTGCTCGCGGCCGGGGTTGTGGCCGCCGGGTGCCTCACAGGACTCGTGGCGACTCACCTTCACCGGACAACCAGGCTCGACATGTACTGAAGATTATTCTGGTACGCACGCCTCCCGGACGAGTTCTGCACAATAGCGGTGGTAAACTCGCTCGAACCGCCCGGCGCGCCCAACAGGACGATGACCTCCTCGCCGAACAGGCGGTTGAGGTCACAAACAAGCACCGGCGTGGCGGTCTGACGGGTGCCTACCGAGGAGCACCGGGCTGGCCGATACCGCTAACCCCCCGAACCTGAACGACGAGATCGATGAGCAGATCGAGGTTGCTCCCGTTGCCCACCACGTTCAACTCGCCCGCGCCCCCGACCCGGTTGAACACCTCGTCCAAGCCCGACTCGCGAAAGCAGTTCGATCGGGTCGCCGCAGGGGCCGCGCGGGCAGCCGTCGAACGGCCGCCCGCGCCTCCCAGGCGTGCGAGCCTCGGGTCAAATGACTTCGGGCAGGGCCTTCCAGTCGTCCACCAGGTAGTGGGGGCGGCCGCTGAAGTCAGGTAGGGTGACCGCGTGCGGGTCGACCCCGAAGTGGTGATAGAGGGTCGCGTGCACCTCGCCGAAGTGGACCGGGCGCTTGGTGATCGTTCCCCCGGTCCGGTCGGTGGCCCCGATCACCTGCCCGGTCCGAAACCCGCCGCCCGCGAGCAAGCCGCCGCCCACCTGCGGCCAGTGGTCGCGGCCCGCGTCCTTGTTAATCTGCGGGGTGCGGCCAAACTCGCCCCACGCCACCACCGCCACGTCGTCGGCCAGCCCACGGTCGTGCAGGTCCGTGATCAGCGCGTGCATCCCGTGGTCGAACCACGGGAAGTGCGTGTTCTTGCACTCGCTGAAGTTGTTACTGTGGAAGTCCCACCGACCGAAGTTCAACGTCACCACCCGTGCCCCGGCCTCGACCAGCCGGCGGGCCATGAGGAAGTGCTCCAGGTTCCGCGGCGCGCCGTCGCCGTAGTTCTTGGGGTCGCCCTTGCCGTACCGCTCGCGCACGGCCAGCGGCTCTTTGGACAGGTCGAGGGCCTCCCCGATCTTGCTCGACGTCAGGAGTTCGAGCGACCGGCGCCGGATCGCGTCCAGCCCGTCGAACGCCCCCTTCGTGTCGAGGTCGCTGCGGACGCGATCGAACCCCGCCAGTAGCCCCAACCGGTCCGACAGGTGGGCCGCGTTGCTCGGGTTCATCGCCAGGTTCGCGCGGATCGGCCCCGACGGCCGGAACGCGGCGTGCGCGACGCCGAGGAACCCCGGGTGGCCGGGCGACCCGTACGGCGGGTGGCCCGCGTCGGGGGCCAACCCGACGAACGGCGGCATCGACGGGTTCGACCCGCCGAGCACCTTCGAGACGGTCGAGCCGAGTGACGGCCAGCCGCCCGGCGGTTGCTTCTGCACCGTGCGGCCGGCGTAGCAGATGAACGAGTCGTGGTCGCCGCTGGGCGACCCGTGGACCGAGCGGAGCGGGATCAACTTGTCCGCGATCGAGGCGAGTTTCGGCAGGTGCTCGCAGAACTGGATGCCGGGCACTTTCGTGTTGATCGGCTTGAACTCGCCACGGATCTCCTCGGGGGCGTCCATTTTCAGGTCGTACATGTCCTGATGCGGCGGCGCGCCCACCATGTAAATCATGATGACGGCCTTGTGGGACGTGCGGATGCCGGCGGCCTGCTCCGCCTTCAATAAGCCCGGAAGCGACAGCCCGCCCAGTCCCAGCGCACCGATCGTGAGAAGTTCCCGCCGCGATGTGTGGGCGGTCGCGGACTTCGCGCTTTCGAAGACAGTGATCATGTCGGCATCCGAGACGGGGTGGCGGTACGGCGGGGCACGATCCGTTACCTTTCAGATGCAAATATACCAGCACCGCCTGGCTGGTGCGAGTTGTACTTCCCTAGCGGGCGCGGAATCACAACCCCACCTGCCCCGGGCCACCGACCTGTTCGGGCTACCGTTTGCGGAAGAGGTCGGAGGTTACGAGGGTCTCGATGAGGGTTCGGAGCTTGTAACCGTCCTTCTTGCCCGCCGCAGCGACGGCCTTGATGTGTGGGGCGTCATCGAGCGTCATCACCCGCCGCAGGGCGTACGTCGCGAGTTGTTCCACGAAGGCCTCCGCGAACCGGTCCAGATCATCCGCCAGCAACTTCTTGAACTCATCGGGGCCGTCGAACGTTCGGCCGTCCGGGAGCGCGCCGCGGGCGTTCACCGGCGGGTCGTCGCCCCGGCCGCCCTGAACCTGTTCCCGGACCCGCCACCGGCCGATCGCGTCGAAGTTGTCGAACGCCAGCCCGAGCGGGTCGATCTTCCGGTGGCACGACGCGCACGTGGCGTGCGTCGCGTGTGCCTCCAGTTGCTGGCGGATGGTCGCTTTCGGCTTGCTGCTCGGTGTCGGTTCGAGCGGCTCGACGTTCGGCGGCGGGGGCGGGGGCGTGCGGCCGAAGACCGCCTCCGACACCCACACCCCGCGGTGCACCGGCCGGTGGCGGGCGCCGTCCGACGACAGGGACAGCACCGACGCGTGCGTCAGCAGCCCGCCGCGATGATCCTCCGGCCGCAACGTCACACGCCGGAACTCAGTCCCCTGGAGCGTGGGCAGACTGTAGTGCTTCGCGAGCCGCGGGTTGAGGATCGTCCAGTCGGACTCCAGAAACTCTCGGATCGACCGGTTCTCCTTGAAGACCGCGCCGAAGTACAGCGTGGTTTCGAGCACCATACTCTGCTCGAGCCACTTGTCGTAATCCGGGTACAGTTCCGGGTCCGGCGGGAACTGGCCGACCCGGTGCAGTTGCAGCCACTGCCGCGGGAACGAGTCGGCGAAGCGGTCGGCCTTCCCGTCGTCGAGCATGCGGGTGAGCTGGGCGCGCAGCCCGTCGGGCTTCGAAAGCGTGCCGGCGCGGGCCGCGGCAAACAGCTCCTCGTCGGGCATCGAGCTCCAGAGGAAGTACGACAGCCGCGACGCCAGCTCCCAGTCCGTGACGGTGTCCCGCCGTTTGCCCGGCTCGCCCTCTTCGAGGTAGTAGAAGTTCTTCGACGTCAGCACCGCGACCATCGCCGTCCGGTACGCCGACCGGAACGGTTCGCCGGCCTTCATCTCGGCCTGCAGCAGCTTGACGTACCGGTCCACCTCGGTCTCGCCCGCCGGCCGCCGCCACGCGCGGGACGCGAACCGGGTGAGGCACTCGCGGGCCGCGGCGAGGTCGCCGTCCTTCGCGGGGATCAGGCCGTCGCGTTTCTGCCGGTCCGCGTCGGTGAGAATCGGCCCTTCGAGTTCGACCCAGTCGACCATCAGCGTCGGGTAGACCGTTTGCCCTTCGGGGGTGAACAACTGGTACCCAGTGGGCCGGTTCTGGCGCGTGGTCGCGATCGAGCGGAACGTGAACTGCGTGTTACTGAGGGTGTGGCCGTCGGAGAACGTGCCGGGAGATTCGTTCCGTACGGCGAAACTGCCTTCGGGCAGGAACGCCTCGATCTCGACAAGGGTGGGTTTGTCCTCGGGCGCGAGTACGTCGCGGCCGACGACCGCCCGCTTCAGCCCGTTGTGCCACAGCGCGAGGTGCGGCAGCCGCCCCTTGAACGACGGCAGCCCGCTGAGCTGAACACGGACGCGGTAGCGCCCGGCGGTCTTCACGTCGAACGCCGGGCGCCCGCTGTCGGGCCACAGCAGCCACCGCTCCGGCCCCGGATCGCCCCGGTCCTTCCACTTGCCGTCGTCCGCGGACCGGCGCCCGACCACGGACTTCGGTTGTTGAACGGGGAACGCACGGTCGAGGACCGTCTCCGCGGCGCGGTAGTACCTCTCGACGTGCGACGGCGACAGCGACAGCACCGAGCCGATGCGGTCGAACCCGTGCCGGCGCGGGTCGTCGTTGAACGCCCCCGGCACCGTGACGTCGAAGTAGACGCCGAGCAGGTCGTGTACGGTGTGCCCGTACTCGTCGCGGCTCAACCGGTAGTGCGTGACCGGGCCGCGTTTCGCCATCCGAGCGGCCTCGCCCTCCTTCAGGCGCGCCGAGAGCCACTCGGCGAACTTGCCGAGTTCTTCGGCCTTCGGCTGCGGCTCCTTTTTGGGCGGCATCTCGCCCGAGTTGATTCGGAAGAGCACCTCCGCCCACCGTTCCGCGGTCTGCTGCAACCCGAAGTCGCGCGACAGCGTGTCGAGCCGGAACTCGCCCTTTTGCTGCTTGCCGTCGTGGCACCGGAGGCAGTGCGCCTTGAAGAACGGCAGCGCGACGGTTTCGT
>JBJSXS010000771.1:0-12933 GCA_046086545.1 Gemmata sp. | reverse complement strand
CTTCTGGACGAACTCCGCGGCCTCCGGGGTGCCCGGGCGCGACAGCCGCGTGATGCGCTTCGCGAAGTTGAACACCTTGTCCGACACCGGCACCCGGCGGACGATCTGTTGCAGCCCGATGATGTCCTCGCCGTTGAGCACCGGCTCGATCTTCACCTTCGTGTCGGAGGTGCCCATCCGCATGATCTGCTCTTCCTCGTCCGCGGTCGGGTAATCGACCTTGATGAGGAACAGGAAGCGGTCGAGCTGCGCCTCGGGCAGCGGGTACGTCCCTTCTTGCTCGATGGGGTTCTGGGTCGCGAGCACGAAGAACGGCGACTTCATCGGGTGGTCGGTGCCGCCGATGCTGGCCTTGCGCTCCTGCATGGCTTCGAGCAGCGCGGCCTGCGTCTTCGGCGGGGTTCGGTTGATTTCGTCCGCGAGGACGATGTTCGCGAAGATCGGGCCGGCCATGAACTTGAACATGCGCTCGCGGGTCACCGGGTCGTCCTGAATCACCTCGGACCCGGTGATGTCCGAAGGCATCAGGTCGGGGGTGAACTGGATCCGCTTGAAGCTCAGGTCGAGCGCCTGCGCGAGCGTCGACACCATGAGCGTCTTCGCAAGCCCGGGCACGCCCATGAGTAGTGCGTGGCTGCGGCAGAAGATCGCCATGAGCAGCTCGTCGAGCACCTTGTCCTGGCCGACGATGATCTTGCCGATCTCCTTCTTCAGCTTCTGGTGCGCGGCGCGAAGCTTTTCGATCATCTCGACGTCGTTTTCCACGGTGGCGCTCAGGGTTGGCGAAATCGGGTTGTTCGTTGCTGTTGGGCGTAAAGGGAGGAGCCGTCTGGCAGGCAGGATACTATATGACCACACAAGACGAACCGACGCAAAGGATTAAACGAAAACGGCGCGGGAAAAAGTACCGCAGGCTGCCGCCTGAGGCGCGGCACCCGCTCTTGCAACGGCGGCCCAGCGTTTCGCCGCGTTCGCTACTCCTCAAAGCCGTTGGGGTGCGCCTTGTGCCACTTCCAGGCCGTTTCGAGAATCGCTTTCAAATTGTCGTATCGAGGTGCCCACCCGAGTTCGCGACGAATCTTGCTCGCGTCGGCCACCAGCGCCGGCGGGTCGCAGGCGCGCCGCGGCCCTTCCTTGACCGGCACCTTCAAGCCGGTCACCTCCTCGACCCCCGAAATGACCTCGCGCACACTGTACCCGCGGCCGACGCCGACGTTGTACGCGAGTTTCGCCCCCGGGCCGACCTTGTCGAGCGCGAGGATGTGCGCGCGGGCGAGGTCATCGACGTGGATGTAATCGCGCACACAGGTGCCGTCGGGGGTCGGGTAGTCGGTGCCGAACACCGTGACGTGCGGGATCTTGCCGGCTGCCGCCCGGAACGCCAGGGGGATGAGGTGCGTTTCGGGGTTGTGGTCCTCGCCGATGCTGCCGTCCTCGGCGGCCCCGGACGCGTTGAAGTACCGCAGCGCGCAGAACCCGAACGGGTACGCGCCGGCGTAGTCCGAGAGGGCACGCTCGAACGCGAGCTTGCTGTTCCCGTAGGGGTTCACCGGGGCCTGCTTCTCGTCCTCGGTGATGGGCACCTGCCGCGGGGCGCCGTAGGTCGCGCAGGTGCTGGAGAACACGAACTTCTGGATGCCGTTGCGCCGGCACCGGTCGAGCAGCTGGAGCGAGTAAATCAGGTTGTTCGTGTAGTACTTGGCCGGGTTCGTGACCGACTCGCCGACGAACGCGAACGCGGCGAAGTGGACCACCGCCTCGATGCGGTTGACGACCAGCAGCTGGTCCAGGTGGTCCACGTCGCGCAGGTCGCCCACGACCAGGGCCGCTGCGGGCACCGCCTGTTTGTGCCCCTGTTCGAGGCTGTCGTAGACGGTGACCTCGTGCCCGCCGGCGAGCAGTTGGCGGACCGTGTGCGAGCCGATGTATCCGGCGCCGCCCGTTACCAGAATTCGCATAGGAGTGGTCGGTGGTCGGTGGTCGGTGGTCAGTAAGGGCGTTGTACGGCGCGCCCCCCCGCGCGAAAGGCGGGGTCGGCCCGCCTGCCCTGAAAACTGAACACCGGTCAGCTCGTGATCCCCTTGGTGATCGTGAGGAAGATGTGCTCGATGTTGATTTCCTCCTCCTGAAAGCTGTGCAGCCTGAACCTGTCCGCGATGAGGCGCTCGGGGATGAAGCTGCCGTCGTCCAGCCCGGCGCGCAGCGCGACGCGGATGAGCCTCGTCTTCGGGTCGATTTCGGCCGACGCCACCTCCTTGAACCCGGCGAGCTTTTTCGCCGCGTCCGGGTTGCGGTCCCCGACCGAGACCAAGAACAGGCGCCCGCCGCGGAGCTTCCGCACCTCCTCCTCGGCCTGCTCGACGGTGCCGTTGAACAGCAGCCTGCCGCGCTCGATGATGCCCAGCGAGTTACAGATGTCGGCGAGCTCCGGCAGGATGTGTGACGACAGCATGATCGTCTTGCGCTCCTGGCGGAGCCGCTTGATCAGCTCGCGCATCTCGATGCGGGCTCGCGGGTCGAGGCCGCTGGCGGGCTCGTCGAGCAGCAGCACCTGCGGGTCGTGCAGCAGCACGCGTGCGAGGCCCAGCCGCTGGGTCATCCCGCGGCTCAGGCTCGTCACCAGCGCGTCCCGCTTGTACCCCAGTTCGACGTAATCGAGCACCTGATCGACCTTCTTGCGCCGCTCCGCGCCCTGAATCCGGTACGCGGCGGCGAAGAACTCGAGGTACTCCGTCACCTTCATGTCGTCGTACACGCCGAACGCGTCCGGCATGTACCCGATGGCGCGGCGGATCTCCTTCGACCCGGTGTAGATCGAGTGCCCGCACACGGTCGCTTCGCCCCAACTGGGGTTCAGCAGCGTGGCGAGCATCCGCATGGTGGTGGTCTTGCCGGACCCGTTCGGGCCGATGAACCCGTACACGTCGCCCGGCTCCAGCTTGATCGACAGCCGGTCCACCGCGAACAGTTCGCCGTACTTCTTCGTCAGGTCGCGGCACTCGATCATGTCAGTTCCATGTTCCAGAGGTCCAAGGCGAGTTCGGGCCGGCACGGATCAGTTACCGGAATCGGTGTACGTTCGGACCGCTCGATGCACCCGATGAAGCCGGTGACGAAACCCACGGCGTCGAGCGCGAGGCCGGTCGTTCGGTCGAACTCCTCTTGGCGGAGGTGCTCGCGTAGAGTTTCGAGCGCCGGTCGCCGGCCGACCCTTTCGCGATGTACAGGACCTGCCGGAGTTCGGCGTTGCCGTCGCGCTCGCGCCCCTCCCCGATATTCGACATGCTCGGAACGGACGCCTTCCGAATCTGGTCGCGGGGCCCGTAATCGTGAGCAAACTCTGTCGCTCGTGTGGGCTTGTAGAGTGCGCGGGTCGCCCCACCGGCTGTTTTTCGGGGCCTCGATGTCCTCGAACCGGTTGATCGCGGGCATGTCGGCTCCGTTTTCAACTTGGAGCTTGGAACTACTTGATCGGGATGTAGAACCGCACCCACGTCTCCTGGCGCGCGCGGCCGGGGATCGGCTCGCGCTCACTGCCGGGGAGGCCCTTGAGCCACAACTTCGACGCCGCGGCCGGGCCGGTGAGTGCCTCCTCCGCCGGGCCGATGGGCGGGGCCACGCGGCCCACCACCAGCACCTCGTCGCGGTTGTCCGGCGACAGCCGCCACGACTGGTCGAGCCGGCGGAGCGACGCGTTCCGCGCGGTCACGCCCTCGTCGTTCTTGAGCGAACTCTCGTGGAACATCACGCCCCACAGCGGCAGCGGCCCGGTGAACACCGTCGGCTGCTGTGCCGCCGCGTTCTTCTGGCCCGGGCGCTCGGCGTACGACTGGACCCGCCGCAACAGCGGGTCCAGTTTGCCGTTCGCCTGGAGCCACTGCGTCGCGGACACGCCCTGATCGAGCACCAGCCGCACCGGGTCGCCGCGGGTGATCACCTCGCCCGGCAGCGGGTACGCGTCGCCCGCGTAGAACGCCACGCAATCGACCAACTCAGGGATCGGGAGCCGATGGGCGAAACTGCCGACGACTCTCGTCGCGTCACCCGGCGGGTGCCGCAGGTCGGAGCCGAACTGGGGCCCGGTGCCCGAGCCCTCTGTTCGAGATGGGTCCGGCGCGCCGCCGGCAGAAATCCGGGCCGACCAGTTTGCGGTGAACGACTTTGTGGCCCACACTTGAACCGGCACGCGCTCACACCCGCCCGCGCCGATCGCGTAGTTGCGGCGGGTCAGCCCGGCGCGGCCCGCGCGCGGCGCGCCGACCGATGCAACTGCGGTGCCCCCGACCTCGAGGGCGTCGCCCCACCCGTCGTTGGGCGTCACGCCCACCGAGTAGGCGTCGGTTCGCGGGCTGAACACGGTGACCCACGTGGTCCCGTATACGCGCTGCGATGCCGGATCCACGTCCACCACGTCGAGCTTGTTCACCCGCAGGTCGCGCCCTTTGACAGAGGCCGCAGAGGCGTACGCGAGTACGCACGCGGTCGCAACAATTATCGGGAGCGTGACCCAGGTCAGCTCGAGCCGGCCGAGGACGTTCTTGAGGAAGTAGTATTCGAGCGGGCCGACGAGCAGGATGTAGAGTGCGATGAGCATGGCCACCCACCCGAACGACACCACCGGCACGCCCTCGAACGTGTCGCTGTGGGTGCGAACGGCGACGGCCGCCTCGTCCTCGTCTTCCGTGAACACACCGGGCGGCCGCGGTTTGCCCTCGCCCGCGCTGGAGGCGCGAGCGGCGCCGGCGTCGCGGAGCAGGAAGTCCCAGAACTCCGGGCGCGCCGGGAACTCGGCAAACGGGGCCGTGTCCAGGTCGAAGCCGACGACGGTGACCCGCCCCAGCCCGAGCGCGGCCTGCGCGACCACCGGCTGCGCGCTCGCGTCCGGGCGCGCCGGCACCAGCACCCGCGCCGGCTTGCCGGTCGGGGTCAGGTTCGCCACCGGGAACGGGCCGCGCCCGGTGAGCGCGCCGCTCTGGGTGTTCGCCTGACCCGCGCCCGCGGACCACACCAGCCCCGCGACCTCCACGCGGCGCACCGGCGCGTCAGCCCTGATCCCGTACGGGAGCAGCGGCGCGAGCGCGGGCAGTTGCGCGGCGGCGGGCGCGTTCGCGCCGACCGACAGCACGATGCGCCCACCCCGCCGCACCCATTCGAGCAGCGCGTCGCGCTTCTGCTTGTTCGGCTCGGGCGCGTCAGCGGCGAACAGTTCCCTCAGCAGCTCCGGGGCGGTCCCGGTGTTGAACACGACGAGGTCGGCGGCCTCGTACCCGAACCAGCGGTCGGGCAGTTGGGCCAGGGTCGCGGCGTGCGCGAGTTCGACGCGGCCGCCGCGGCGGGTGCCGGCATCGGGCGCGGTCGGCGGCCTGGGAAGCTCAAAACCGGCCGGCGCGCCCCCGACCGCGAGCACCACGTATTGGAGCGGCTCGCGCGGCCGGACCCGGGCGCGGAACGGCTCGGACAGGGCCGCACCCTTCGCGGTCCGCACGGTCACGGTGACTTCGGCGGCCGCGCTCGCGGGCCGGACGTAGGCGACGACGAGCCCGCCGCTCGCCGAGCGGGCGGGCACCGTGTACGACGTGGTCACCTCGTCCGGGTCCGGCGTTTCGATCACCACCTCGGCCGCGTCGGTCCCGGGGGGCACTTCGAGTTGGACGTACACCGGCGCCCACGCGGCGAACTTGGCGACGCCGCTCTCGGACGTACCCGCGGCGGGCAGCCCGACCGCCACTGACGTGATCTTCACCTTGTTTTGAGCGCCGGCGGACGTGGCGCAGGCCAGCAGCGCGAAGGCGGCCGCGAGGGTGCGCCCGGTGGTGGCGGCCGTTGGCATGAATCGTCTCGGCTTCCCTCCTGCCCGCAACGGGGGAGGGGCAAAGTACTGTATCGGTCAGGGCTTGGCGGCGCCACACGCGCACGGGGCCGCGTGGCACTTCGGGCACCCGGTGCCGTACTTGCGGCGGAACGCCTCGTCCAGGTTCACCCCGGCGATGTTGGCGAGCGTGGCGAGCCACGCCAGCACGTCGGCGAACTCCAGCGCCAGGTTGTCGGCGTCGGTCGCGCGGTCGCGGAGCGCGGCCGACAGCTCGCCGACCTCCTCCATGAACCACATGAACGTCCCCTCGACCCCGCGCCTGCCGTCCTTCGCGCCGAACAACGCGCGGATGCGCCCTTGCAGGTCGGGAAGACTCAGCGGTGCTGGCGTCGGGTCCGTCACGCCGGTGATTCTAGGGTCCGGTGCGGGGCGTGGCAGCGCGCCCCCTGTGGCGGGTACGCTCGAAGCCGAGAACAGGTTCGCGCAGCCGCGAGCGGGTTCGCACGGTCAGCGAGAGGGCAGTTCGAGCCGGAAGCACGAGCCGGGCGCGCCGTCCGCGGGCCGGTAGGCGACGGTGCCGCCGAGCACTTCGGCCCACTGCTTTGCCAGGGCAAGCCCCAGCCCCGCACCGCCGGCGGCGGTGTCCGCGCTCGCGCCGCGGCGGAACGGCTTGAAGATCACCTTGCGCTCGCTCGCGGGGACGCCCGGCCCGCGGTCCTCGACCTCGAAGACGACGCGCGCCCCGTCCGGCCTGGCCCACAGCCAGATGCGCCTGTCGGCCGCGTCGCGGGTGTACTTCCGCGCGTTGTCGATCAGGTTGCCGACGATCTGCTGCACCATCGCGGGGTCGGTGCGGAGCTCCAGTTCCGGCGGCAGCGTGGAAATCACGACCAGCTCTTTGCCGTCGGTGGCGACCCGCTCGGCCCACGTCTGCCGAACTTGGGCGAGCAGCTCCCCGACGTTGGCGGGCTTGAGCGCGCCGCTGGTGCCGCGCTTTTCGAGCTTCGCGAAATCCAGCACGTTGTCGACGAGCCGGTGCAGCCGGTCCGACTCGACCGCGAGCGTTGCCAGGTACTCCTGGCGCTTCGCCTCGTCGTGAATCATGCCACTGGTGAGCAGGTCCAGGTACAGGCGCAGCGACGTGAGCGGCGTGCGCAGCTCGTGGGTGACCGCGGACACGAACCGAATGCGGCGCTCCGCCAGGTCGATCAGCGACCACCCGCTGAGGCCGACGGCGGCGAACGCGCTGAACGCTGCGACCCACGCGAGCAGCAGGCCGAGCCGCAGCGTGGACCAGCCCGTCGGGGGCAGCGCGGGTGCCGGCCCCGGGTCGAGCTGGACGGGCAGGGCGGTCATCGCGCGGTCCGGTTGCACCCCGGCAACGGTCTGCACCGGCACCAGCCGCGCGTCGGGGAACAGGTCGCGCACCTCGTCCTTCAAGACCTGCTCGAGCGCGGGCCAGTCGAGGACCACGCCCTGGTAAACCGTCCGGTCGTCGACGTGCGCGGCGCGCACCAGCACCAGCGTCTCGGTGCCGTCGGCGGCGACGAGCCACTGCGGGCGCATGGAGCCGACGTGCGTGTTGACGGCGGGCGGGCCGGCGAGCCCGTTGTCGGCCGCGAACTCGTGCGGGCGGTTGTTGAGCCCTTCGGCCGGGCGGTCCTCGGCGGGCGGCACCCGGGACGGGGCGTGTGCGGCCCCGACGATGCCCCACGCCGCCGCCAGCACCGCGCGCGGCTCCGCGTTCGCATGCTTGCGGCACTCCTCCCTCACCGCGTCAAGGTGCCGGCGGCGGTCGAGTCCGGCGCGGAGGGCCGGTGGTTCGGCGGGAGCGCTCTTGAGGGGGTCGTTCGATCTCGCGGCCTCGCTGTCCCTCTTCGCCTTGCCGGGGTCGCTCTCCGGCTCCTTGCCCTTACCGTCCTTGTCGGTGCCGGGCGCGACGGCCGACTGCTGGAGCGACTTGCCGAAGGGGTACTCGGCGCCGGCGCTCTTGGACTCCTGCATCGCGCGCTGGATGGTGCCGGCCCGGTTCCAAAAGTCGCTGCGCCCGCGGTCGTTGTCGGGCACCTGCGCGAACCCGCCGCGCGGGGGCGCGTTCGCCGCCTGCGCGCCCGCGTTCACGCTCGGCTGAAGCTGGAGCCCGGGCACGTCTTTCTTCCCGCCCCGGTCGGCGTCGCGCGCGCTGCTGGCGAGAGCGTCCGGGCGCCGGAACTCCCACCCGAACATCCGGAAGCCGTCGTCGCCGCCGGGCAGCCCGCTGATGGGCGTCATCTCCGGCGGCGGGGGCGGCTTGGGCAGCGACGCCGGCGCGCTAAGGTGCTGCTGCAGCGAGTCGTTGGTGAACAACGGCACGGCGAACGGGGGCGAGTCGGCCGGGATCGCGCGGTCGCGCGCGCCGAGCACCTCGCACGCCCACGCCGGTGGGTACTTCGCGCCTACGCCCCGGAGGGCCGCGGCGCGCTCGGCGGTGTCGTTCCGCAGCGGCAACTCGGGCCACGCCTGCTGCACGCGCGCCCGTGCCGCGGGCGCCAGCACTTGGGGCGACTCCCATCCGGTCGGGTCGAGCTGAACGTGGAGCGTCATCCACTCCGGCAGCGGCGCGGCGAGCAGCGGGGTCGGCGCGCCGGTGGTGCCGGACACCGGGTCCGCGGACGAGTAGTGGTAGAACGGGCGGCTGTCCTCGACGCCGAGCGCGGGGAGCATGCGCCCGTCGAGCCGCCACAGCGCGACCCGCAGGCTGTTCCCGAGTTCGGCACGCGCGGCGGCCTCGCGCTGCGCCTGCTCGACCCGCAGAGCGGCGATGGTGGCCCAGGCCAGACCCGCGAACGCGAGGGCGGCGACGAGGACGAACACCACCGGCCCGCCGACCGGGCCGAGCAACCGCTTCATGAGAGAGGTTCCAAGTTCCTGGGGGCCAGGCTCCGGTTCCGCCCGGCGGGCACCGCTCGCCGTCTCGGACCGCGGGGCTCTGGAGCCCCGAACTTCATGACGTAACGACCTGTGACTCCGACGGCACGGCGAGCGCGGGGCCGGCCATGTACCCGTGCGCGCGGACCGTGACGATGGCCTCGGGCTGGTTGTCGCCCGCGGTTGGGTCTTTCAGCTTGGCCCGCAACCGGGCGACGTGCATGTCCACGGCCCGGGTCTCCAGCCCGGCGGTGCCGATGCCCCACACGCGGGACAGCAACTCCTCACGGGACACGGCGCGCTCGCGGTTGCACACCAGATACTTTAGCAGCGCGGACTCCGTTTCCGACAGGTCGGCCCGTGAGCCGTTGCCCCAGCGGACCTCCCGCCGCAGGAGGTCGATGGTGCCGCTGCCCACCTCCACGAGCCGCACCTCGGGCACCGCCTTCATCGTGCGGCGGAGGATCGCTTCCACGCGCGCGATCAGCTCCTTCGCGGAGAACGGCTTCACGACGTAGTCGTCGGCGCCCATCTTGAGCCCGCGCACGCGGTCGTCCTCGCTCCCGCGTGCGGTGAGCAGCACGACCGGGCGCGTCGGGTTGGTGCGGCGCAGTTCGGACAGCACGTCCAGCCCGTCGCGGCGGGGGAGCATGATGTCGAGCAGCACCAGATCGACGCCGGCGGCGCCGCCCTCGCGCAGCCCGGTGGCGCCGTCTGCGGCCTCGGTGACCTCATACCCGCTCAGCCGCAGTGCGTCGGCCACCCCGCGGCGGATGGCCGGCTCGTCTTCCACCACCACGATTCGCGCCTTCGGCATAAATCACCCCGCGGACGGCCTCGGGACCGGAGCCACTGTTAAGACGACGAACCGGGGCGATCCGTTTGACGCAGAATGCACGACCGATCTTGCTTTTCAGCCCTTGGAAGGGGCGCAGGTGAATAACCCGGGGTGGAGCGCAGCTCCACCCCGAGCGGGCACCGCGGTTCTCAACTTCGCCATCGGTCGCCCGGGGTTTGCTCGAAAACTCGCCGCACCTTTGCGAGCCCCGCTCGCCTGGCGTAGCCAGGCTAAGCGGGCGAGCGGGACGGGGCTAACATCCCGCCCCTTCCAGGGGCTAAAGCAAAGGCGCACTATTTACTTCGCTAGGAACCCGCCGATGTTCACGTTCTTGTCGAGTTCCATCTT
Source organism: Gemmata sp. (assembly GCA_046086545.1). Taxonomy (GTDB): domain Bacteria; phylum Planctomycetota; class Planctomycetia; order Gemmatales; family Gemmataceae; genus Gemmata. The sequence continues at coordinate 3,028 of JBJSXS010000771.1, read as the reverse complement.
GAACTCGTAGTCGATGAACAGCGCCTTCTCGCCGTTCTGCTTGGGGTCGATGTTGACGTCCCACCGCAGGATGCCGCGGGTCTTCTCGTCGCGCACGTACAGCGGATCGGTGCTCAACTCCGGCTTCGGGTTGATGAGGTTGACCGCGATGGTCTGGGCGGTCTCCGCGTGCGGGGTGCGGTCCCACACCTGCACGGGCACCGCGGTTTGCTTGTAGCTCGACAGCATGATGCGGTACTTGAAGGTGAGCACCTGGTTGCCGCCCTGCGTGGTGCGGGTCTTGTCCACCAGTACCCGAGACACCTGGAGTTGCGGATCGACCCCGAACCCGACGGTGAACGGCTTGCCCGCGGCGACGAGCGGCAACCGCGTCTGGCCCACGAAGTCGCCGTTGAGGTACATGGTCGCGTCGCCGGGCAGCAGCACGTACTCGCTGCTGTTGGTGAGGTCCGCGAGCCGGTAGACGTTCTGTGTGAGAACCGGGACCGCCTTGTAGTAGAACTTCGGGTTCAGGTCGATCTTGGCGATCTCGATGACCTGCTCGTCGTTACGGCTCGGGACGGTGAGGCGCGTCGCGAGCTTGTAGGTGACGCTCGGGCCTTCGCCCGCGGCGACCGCTGGTACCGCGGCGGCGACCGTCATCTCTTCCTTCGAGGCGAACAGGTCGCGGAACTGCTCCAGAGCGGCCGCGTTGTTCGCCAGATCTCCGGCCGCCTGCTCCTTCTTCTCGCGGTAGTTCTGGGCCACCTGCGAGCGCAGTTCCTTCGAGAGCTTTTCGAGGTCTTTGGCGTACTCGGTGGTACTCGGGATGCCGCCGGGGCCGCCCGCGCCCAGGCCGGGGGGCTGTGAGCCGGGTGCCCCGGAACGGGGCGGCACGGGGACGCCGGTCGCGGGGTCGATGGCCGCGGCCGTCGCGGTGCCCACCGGGCTGACGCTGACCGCGAGCGCCTTCAGGTCCGGCGGGGCCGCGTTCAACAGCGGCTGCGCGGTGGACAGCGTGATGAGGGCGTTCACCCAGTCCTCGCCGGTGCGCTGGTCGATGGCGGCTTGATACTCGGCCACCACCGGGTCTTTGTCCTTCCCGCTCGCGCGGAACTTGTACTGCGGGCGCCACGACGCGTTGCCGACGAGGTAGTTGAGCTTCACCGTGCCGCCGCCGGGCTTCTTGTCGAGCAGGATGACCGCGTCGCGCTCGGTGCGAATGGTGCCGCTGGACCGCTCGCCGAGCAACCGCTGCGTGAAGGCGGTCTTGGCCTGCACCTCTTCGAGTTGCTGCTTGACGAGAAGTTGCTCCTTGGTCCGCTTGGCCCGGTCCTCCTGCACGAACTTGGCCATCGCGATGATCTTCTCGGGGTCCAGTTGCCCCTTGTCGGTGACGTTTTCGAGCGACTTGGCGGTGAACCCTTCGAGCTTGTCGAGCAGTTTCAAGTTCTCGGCCATCGCCTTCAGGTCGGCCTCGAACGTCTGGGCCTTCGTTTGCAGCGTCTTGATCTCGGCTTCGAGCTTGCGCACCTCCTCGCGGGTGTCCTCCGCGATGGCCCGGGTGCGGTAGCGCACGCTCAGCACGCGGAGGTTGTCGTTCCCCTCGGCGTACAGCGAGCTTTGCATGGTGAGCGGCGGCAGCGGCGACACCACCACTTCGGCGAGCCCGCCGGCCTCGGGCACGGTCACCTCGCGCGTGACGAGCGCGGTGTTCGCGTACACCGTCACGGCGGTCACCTTGCTGGCCGCGGGCTTGATGTCCTTGTCTTTGTCCTGCGCGCGGGTCTGCGCCGCGGAGGTGAACAGGGCCAGCCCGAAGGCGAGCATCGACAACCGAAGGAACATGGGCAACTCCGAAGGAGATTTCGCGAGCGTGGGAAAGGAACAGTCGCTTGCGGCCTCGCGCGTGACCCGCGAGGCCGCAAGCGGCCAGTGGTTGTGGGCTACCTCTTCTCGGGCGCGACCTGGAACCCCTTGGCCTTGGCCTGGTCGCGGATCACCGATTTGAACGCCTCATCGAGCGCCTTCTCGGCGTCGGTCTTGGGTTTCTTGGTGATCTCCTCGTCGATCTTCTTCTGCCGGGCCGCGGACAGTTCGCTGATCTTCTTCTTGAGTTCTTCGCGCTCCTCCGACTTTTTCTTGAGGTACGCGAGGCGCTCATCCGGCTTGATCTTCTTCAGTTCGTCGCAGAGGTCTTCCTCCTTGACCTTCGTGATGTCGAAATCCTTCTCCTTCATCTTGTCCACGAGATCCCAGGTGGCGTTGCGGTACAGCCCGCCGGCCTTCGTGACGCTGCGCTCGACGGCGGCGCCCTTCGCCCCGCCGGCCGCGGCCGGGGCGGCGGCGTTCGCGTCCTGCTTGAGCTGGTTCTCGGCCTTCGCCTTGCCGTCGGCGCCGTAGGCGACGTAGGTGTTGTTCAACTGCTCGCCCAGCTTGATGATCTGGTCATCGAACTCGGTCTTCACGACCACCTGCTGCGCGGCCCTGTTCTGGTCGATATCGACGTGCCGCCCGTTGCAGCTCGCGGCGAACGCGGCCCAGCCCTTGATCTCCTCGTCCTTGCCGTACTTGCAGTAGATGGTGTTGACGATGATGCTGTTCTTCTTCGCTAGGTCCGCGACGTCCGCCAGGTTCACCTGCTTGTCCTGGTCCACCGGCTCGTTGCCGCACACGAACACGATCTTGAGCGCGCCCTTCTCGTTCGTCCACTTCTGCTCCTCGATGGCGGTCTTGGCGACGCGGGCGACGTACTCGGACCCGCCGCCGGTGTTCAGCGCGTTCAGAGCCTTGTACACCTCGTCGAGGTCGTCGGTCAGATCGACCTCCTTGTGGACCCACCCCTTGGCGGCCTCGTACTTGCTGGCCCCGTACGCGTACAGCCCCACGCGGAGCTGCGGCGTGGGTTTGATGCGGGCAAGCTCGTTGACCACGTTCCACAACTGGATCTTGGCCGAGTCGATCAGCCCGTTCATGCTGCCGGACACGTCGAGGCAGATCACGATGTCGATGGGCCAGCCGGGGTTGGCCGCGGCCGGCTTCGGCGCGT
>JBJSXS010000770.1:0-3634 GCA_046086545.1 Gemmata sp. | reverse complement strand
TGAAGGTGGCGAAGAACCGCCGGAGCGGGCGCGTCCTCGGGTGACGGAACAACCGGTGCCGTCCGCAGAATGTGAAGATTCGCCCCTCCGGGGGCCGAATACAGTCAGGTCGCGCTGAAAGCGCAGCGCGCTGTTCCCGTGTCGCCGGGGCGATGTGTATGCCGTGTCCGCCGCACCGCCGCCGACCGCTCGTGTGCCTCACGGCCCTCGCCGCGCTCGCGCTGGCCGCCGGGTGCGACGCGCTTCGCGCGCCCGCGGTGCCGACCGAACGGCCGGACGGCCCGCCGCCGGCGCCGGCCAACGCGCCGGCCACCTCCACCGCCCCGCCCGGCAAGAAACACACCCGCGGCAGCTACTACGTCCTGTACCACGACTTCGACATCGACCCGGCGGACCCGGCGTTCGCGTGCCTCGCGGAGTTGGACGCCCTGCCCGAGCAGGTGTTCGACGAGCTCAAGCTGCCGCCGAGCAACAGCGTCGTACAGGTGTTCCTGTTCGACACGCAGGCGCGGTACGAGGCGTACATGCGGGCCAAGTACCGGAGCCTGCCCCCGCGCCGCGCGTACTTCATCGCGGAGCCGCGCGTCGGCGGGACCGACGAGCTGAAGATCTTCACCTGGAAGGGCGACCATCTGGGCACCGACCTGCGGCACGAACTCACTCACGCGCTGCTGCGGAGCGTGCTCAGGGACGTGCCGCTCTGGCTCGACGAGGGCCTCGCCGGGTACTTCGAGCTGCCCCCGCAGCAGGACGGGGTGAACCCGCAACATCTGGACACGCTCCGCCGCGGGCCGTTCCAGCCGGACCTCGCGCGCCTGGAGCGGTTGAAGGACGTGGCCGAGATGCAGAAGCCGGAGTACCGTGAGGCGTGGGCGTGGGTCCACCTGATGCTCCACAGCGGCCCCGGTGCGAAGAGGGTGCTGCACGACCACCTGCAGGCGCTGCGCGCGGACCCGAACCCCGGCCCGCTGCTGCCGAAGCTGAAAGAGGTGGTGCCGGAACCGGAGCAGGCGCTGGCCGACCACCTGGGCACGGTCGAGGTGCCGCGGGCGCGCCCGCGCACCCGCGCCGCCGCACCGCGGTAGCACGACAGCAACCACCACGGAAGGGACGCACCATGATTGCCGTCACCGGCGCGGCCGGGTTCATCGGGTCGAACCTCGCGCACCGGCTCGCGCGCGAGGGCCGCCCCCTCCTCCTGGTTGACCACGAACTCACGGCAGCGAAGTGCCCGAACTTCGCGGCACTCGCGCGGTTCGCCTTCAGCCGGCACGACCACTTCCTCGACGACCTGCGCGCCGACCGCATCCGCCCGGACGCGATCTTCCACCTCGGCGCGTGCAGCTCCACCACCGAGACCAGCTGGGACTACCTGTACCGGAACAACGTCGAGTACACGCGGCACCTCTGGGAGTGGTGCGCGACCCGTCAAAAGCCGCTCCTGTACGCGTCGAGCGCCGCGACCTACGGCGACGGCTCGCTCGGGTTCGACGACCGCACCCCGCCGACCGAGCTGAGGCCGCTGAACCTGTACGGCAGGAGCAAGAACGACTTCGACGTCTGGGCGCGGGCCGCGGCCGCGGCCGGCAGGCCCGCGCCGCCCAAGTGGGCCGGGCTGAAGTTCTTCAACGTGTACGGCCCGCGCGAGTCGCACAAGGGGCGCATGGCGAGCGTGGTGTACCACACGCACCGGCAGGTGAAGGCCACCGGCGAGATGAAGCTGTTCCGCTCTCTGGACCCGAACGTCCCCGACGGCGGGCAGCGCCGCGACTTCGTGTTCGTGGGCGACTGCGTGAACCACCTCGTCTGGCTCTGGAAGCACGACGCGCCCTCGGGGCTGTACAACTCCGGCAGCGGGGAGGCGCGCACGTTCCACGACCTCGCGCGCGGCGTGTTCGCCGCGCTGGGCCTCGCCACGCGCGTCGGGTTCGTCGACATGCCGCCGGACCTGGTGGGCAAGTACCAGGACTACACCCGCGCGGACCTGACGAAGCTGCGGGCGGCCGGGTGCGACGCCCCCGCTACCGCGCTGGAAGACGGGGTGCGCGAGACGGTACGGTGGTTAGAGGGCGCCGACGGCGACGCGCGGGAGCGCGCGGCGTAGCACCTTCGCGCAGCGGCGCGGGCCAAGGCCCCTCCGGCGAGGGCAAAGACGGAGGGCGGGAGCCGGCCGTTTCCGCTACGCTATCCCCGTCGCCCCGTACGCTCCACCGCCGCCGCCCCAACGATGAACTTCCTGATCACCGCCGGCAACACGCAGGCCCCCATCGACCGGGTGCGGTGCATCACCAACACGTTCTCCGGGCGCACCGGGGCGGCCGTCGCGCGCACGGCGTGGGGCCGCGGGCACACGGTCACCCTCGCCACCTCGCGCCCGGAGGCGCTGCTCGAGTTCGGCCTGAACCCGCGCGAGCCCGGCGAGCGCTTCACCGTCGTCAAGTACCAGACGTTCGACGAGCTGGCGACGCTGCTCCAAAGTCAGCTGCGTGCGACCGCGTTCGACGCGGTGTGCCACTCGGCCGCCGTCAGCGACTTCCTGACCGCCGGCGCGTACACGCCCGACCAGGGCACCACGTTCAACGCCCGCACCGGACACTGGGAGGCGCGGGCGGGCGAGCCGACGCTGAGCGAGCAGAGGGCCGGTAAGATCAAGAGCCGGGAACCGGAACTCTGGGTGCGGCTCGTGCGCGCGCCCAAGCTCGTGGACCGCATCCGGCACCCGTGGGGCTACGCCGGCATCCTGGTGAAGTTCAAGCTCGAAGTGGGCCTCAGCGAGCAGGAGCTGGTTAACGTCGCGGAGGGGTCGCGGCAGCAGTCGAGCGCCGACCTGATCGTGGCGAACACGCTGGACGGGGCCGCGCACTGGGCGTACCTCGGGCCGGTCCACGACCGGTACGAGCGGGTGCCGCGCCGCGAGTTGCCCGACCGGCTGATCCTCGCACTCGAGGACCTGTACCAGCAGAGGGGCGCCAGTGGCTAACGTTCTCATTGGGGCCACGGGCAGCGTGGCCGCGGTGCGCGTGCCCGAACTGTTCGACGCGCTCGCCGCCGCGGGGCACGCGGTCAAGGTGGTCGCCACCGACGCGGCCACGTACTTCTTCGACCCGCGCCCGCTGCGGGCGGCCGGCGCGCTGGTGACCGACGCGGACGAGTGGCCCGGCCGCGCCGACGGCGCGCGGTACCAGCGCGGCGTCGCGGTGCCGCACATCGAACTGCGCAAGTGGGCGAACATCTTCGTGCTCGCGCCGCTGGACGCGAACACGCTGGCGAAGATCGCGGTCGGGCTGTGCGACAACTGCCTGACGTGCGTGTGGCGCGCGTGGGACGCCGCGCGCCCGGTGGTACTCGCCCCGGCGATGAACACCCTGATGTGGCAGCACCCGCTCACGCGGCGCCACCTGCGCTCGCTCGCCGCCGACGCCGGCGCCGGGCACATCCCGGGGCATCTGGCCGAGGACGCACTGATCCAGCAGATCAACGACCGCAGCCCCACCCTACGAGTGGCGGCCCCGGTGTCGAAGGCGCTCGCCTGCGGCGATGTGGGCGTGGGCGCGCTCGCGGAAGTGGCCGACGTGGTGAGCGCCGTCCAGCTCATGCTGGGCCGCGCGCGGGCGGCCTGTCACCGAGGAGTTAC
>JBJSXS010000769.1:0-2698 GCA_046086545.1 Gemmata sp. | reverse complement strand
ATCGCGTCCCAGCTCGTGCCAGAGCACCCCTACCTGGGTATCACCATCGGCACCACGTTCTCGAAGAGGGCGGTCGGGGCGTTCGTGACCGGGCGCTGGCCGTTCTTGTCCTCGAAGGTGTCGATCTTCATGGCCAGGAGCAGTTTCCGGGTCGCGACCAGCGAGGGGTCGTCCGGGCCGTCGAACTGGCCGACGGTCACGATGCTCGAGTTGCGCGTGTGTAGGACGTAGGACTCGAACGGGGTTTTCATCGACCGCAGCACCTTCGCCATCGACTCGGCCTGTTCGGCCCCGGCCGCGAGCACGTCGGCGCCCTTACCGAGCCCCACCTTGCGCATCAGGCTCGTGTCCGAGTCCTTGTTCACGATCTCGACCGGCGAGGAGAACGTCTTCACCTGAAGGGTCCACCCCTTCGTGGTCTTGAGCAGGTTGTACTGCCGGTCGTCGTTCAGCTTCACGATGAACGGGTCCAGCCCGCGGGCCTGCGGCGCGGCTTTCGCGCTGGCCGGGTTGGGCACCACGAACGCGGTCTTGTACGGGTTGATGGACCCGCGCGCCGCCTCCGGCTTGCCGTCGGCGCCGGGCTGCACGAACACCCCCTTGTCGCACAGGATCTCGTTCTTCGGCGTCGGCCAGGTTTTCAGCTTTTCCAGCGCGAGCTTCGCGGCCACGGCCGTCTGGAACCCACCGACGAGTACGCCGATCTGGTCGCGGTGGTTGTGCGTCATCACGTGCAGCTTGTTGTCCGGCTCCAGGAACTCCATGCCCTGTAGCTGGCTCTTCTGGCGGAGCGCGTCCAGTTGCGACTTGTACGCCTGCGCCTTCTGCCGGGCCTCCGCGATCTGCCGCATCTCGGCCTTGCGCTCCTCGGACACGTACTCGAACAGGAACGCCTGCACGCGGTATGTGTCGCGGATCTCCGCAGCAAGTCCCTCGGCCAACTCTCGCGCGCTCAGCCCCTTGTCGTCCTCGGCCCCGCGCTGCCCCTTCGCGGGGCGGACGTAGCTCTTCACCATGATGAAGTAGAGCCCGTGCTCGCCCTTCAGCACCCACGGGTGGTCGGCCGGAAGGGCGGTCCTGAACTCGGCGACTGACAGCAGCGCGACCGCCGCGGGCTGCGCGGCCGGGCCCGGGGCCGCTCCGACGGCCGGCTGGAGTCCGCTCGTCGGGGGCACGTACCCGCCCGCGGGCGCCACCGGCTGAGCCGGGGCGGTGGGTGCGGCCGGCGACAGGCCGCTCGGCAGTACCTGCGCCCGGGGCGCGAGCGGCACCGCCGGCGCGGCGCCCGGGCCGAGCTGCTGACCCAGCCCGGTCCCGCCCACGACCAGCGCCAGCCCGACCCCAAAGAGCGCCTTCTTTCGCATGGACAGCCCCCGCGTGCGTGCGTTCCGATACCGACTGTTGGAGTGCCCGGCGGAATAACGTGGCCCCCGTTCGGACGCCAGAGGAAAACTGGCGGAATTGCTCAAGTACGTGCCCGCTGACCCAACCACTCGCTCCCCGGGCGCACACCCGCGTACAATTAGAAGTAGGTTCCTCACGCTCCCGAGGCCCACATGCGCCGCAAACTTTTCGCCCTGTTGCTGCTCGGTTCGCTTGCGTCGCTGACGGCGGGGCGGCCGAAGTCGGAGCCGGCCCCCGCGGACGCGGGGGCGTCCGCCTACCAGCGGGTGATCCGCTCGACCGCCTGGGTGCATTCGGACCGCGGCGCCGGCAAGCTCGCCACCGGCACCGGCACGCTGGTTGACAGGAGCCGGCGCCTCCTCCTCACCAACTACCACGTCGTCGGCGACGTGAGGCGCGCGACCGTGTACTTCCCGGAGTTCGAGGGGCGCGAAGCGAAGAGGGCCATCGCCGACCGGAAGCATTACCAAGACCGGGCCGGCAAGCTCGGCATCGGCGGCGAGGTGGTGGAACTCGACAAGGGCGCGGACCTCGCACTCGTCCGCCTCGACCGCGTGCCCGAGGGCATCGCGGAACTGCCGCTCGCGGCCGACAGCCCGGACCCGGGGCAGTCGGTTCACTCGATCGGCAACCCCGGTAAGAGCGGGGCGCTGTGGGTGTACACCCCGGGCAAGGTGCGGCAGGTGTACACCAAGAAGTGGAAGGCCAAGCTCGACGAGCGCTCAACTGTGTCGTTCGAGGCGAAGGTAATCGAGACCGACTCGCCGACCAACCCGGGCGACAGCGGCGGCCCGCTCGCCAACGACCGCGGGGAGCTGGTCGGGGTCACGCAGGGCGGCGCGCTCGACGCGCAGTCGATCAGCATCTTCGTGGACCTGTCCGAGGTGAAGCGGTTGCTCAACAGGCGCTCGGTTCAGGCCCTCCGCGCCGAGACCGTGTCGCCGCAAAAAGACCCGCCGAAGAAAGAGCCGGCGCGGCCTCGCGAGAAGGCACTCGAGAGCAAGGACGAGGCAAAGTTTTTCGCGGACGGGGCTTGGATGCGGGTGGCGCCCGTCGCGGAAAAGCTGTTAAAGGACAAGGGCATCGACCTGTTGGTCGAAACGGTGATGGTGCCGCCGAAGGGCGACGCCGATAAGGTCGCGGCGATGAAGCCGGCCGAGCGCGAGAAGTTCTTCAAGGAGTACGCCGAGGGCCGCGCCGCGGAACTGAGGCTCAACGGCGTCTACGTGTTCGCGAGCAGGAAGCCGGCGACGCTGTACGTTCACGTGTCCGACCCGAAGGACTTCCCGCCGGG
>JBJSXS010000768.1:0-2469 GCA_046086545.1 Gemmata sp. | reverse complement strand
CCGGCGCCGGCCTCGGGCCGCGTCATGTAGTACACCTGACCGGCGCTGCCGGCGGTCAGCGCCATGTAACTCCCCGCGGGCACCGGGAACGACAGGATGCGCTGGTCGATGTCGGCGAAGTCGATGGCGAAGCCGCCATCTTTCTTCGGCTCCACCTTCGGCGCCGGCTTCTCGCCCTCGCCCTTTTCCTCGTCGCTCTCGCGCAGGAACGGACTCGGCAGCTCCTTCTTCAGCACCACCAGGTTGATGGACCAGCGCGGCTGGCGGCTGTCCGCGGCCGACTGGCTGAAGCTGTGCTTGCTCATCCCCGTGTCGCTCGAGCTGAGGAAGTACAGGTACTTCCCGCCCGCGTCGAACGCCGGCTCGGTGGCCTCGGTCAGCCCGTCGGTGATCGGGGCGGACTTGCCGGTTTCGAGCGAGTACGCCCACACCCGGTAGATCTGCGCCGGCGTGTTCATCGCGTACACGATCCACTTCGAGTCCGGCGACCAGCTCGAAGCCTTCAGCCCGCGACCGAGCCCGTGCTTCGGCTCGACCACCTTCGTGATTCTGGACGTCTCGACGTCGAGCCAGAAGACGGTCTGCGAGTTGTCGCGGAACAGGACCTTCTTGGAGTCGCGGGACCAGATCGGGTCGAAGTAGAACCCGCTGCCGGTGAGCTTCACCTTCTTGACCTCCCCCTTGCCGTTCTGCGGCGCGAGGCAGAGTTGATACTCGCCGCCGGCGTCCGAGAAGTACGCGACGGTCTTCCCGTCCGGGGACCAGCTTGGGTTGCGCTCGTGCGCGTCCGGCGTGTTGGTGAGGATGCGCGCGTCGCCCTTCTCGGCGGGCACGGTGACGATCTCGCCGCGGAACTCGACCGCGACGCGCGACCCGCTGGGCGAGATGCTCACGTCGCGGACGTACTTCGCGCCCTTCGCGAACCGGGCGCGGGCCTCGCCGTTGTCGATGGCGATGCCCACCTTCAGGCGCGCGCTCTCGCTCATCGGCGGGGCCATCGTGTGCAGGTAGCCCGCCTGCTCGAAGATCAGTTGCTTGCCGTCGGTGTTGATGTCGAGCACCGGGAAGTCGGTGAACCCGGTGACCGGCTTCACCTCCCTCGAGTCGGTGTCGTACACGAACACGTTGTACTCGCCGGCGCGGTCCGACCGGAAGTAGACCTTGTTGCCGATCCAGTTCGGGTCGAGGTCGTTGCAGCGGCCCTTCGGCTGCGGGATCTCGACCACGTCGTGCGTTTTCACGTCGTAAATCCAGACGCGCGAGTGCGTGCCCCCGCGGTAGTTCTTCCACTGCGGGGTGGCGTCGCGCACCGGGGTGTACGCGATGTGGTCGCCGCTCGGCGAGTACGCCGCCTCGAACCCCCACGGGATCGGGAGTTGGGCCGGCATCCCGCCGGTGAGGGGCACCGTGAACAGTTGGCTGTAGCGGGTGCTGTACACGTGCCGCGGCGACGCGAACAGCACCTGCTTGCCGTCCGGCGTGAACCCGCGAACGGTGTCGGCCGCGGGGTGCGAGGTGAGGCGCGTGGGCGTCCCGCCGCCGAGCGGGACCGTGTACACGTCGGTGTTGCCGTCGTACTGCGCGCTGAACGCAATCGTGCGCCCATCGGGGCTGAACACCGGGTTCGATTCGAGCCCCAGGTCGGAGGTGAGCCGGCGCGGGTTCTTGCCGTCGAGGTCAGCGACCCACAGGTCCTCGGCGTACACGAACGCGATGTGCTTCGCGCTCACCGCCGGCATGGTGAGCAACCGGGTGTCGGCCGTGTCCGGGTTGGCTCTTGCGACCGGCGGGGCGCACAGCCCCGTCACCGCGAGCAATACGAGCTTCAGCGAGCGCCTCATGGTGCGTGCCCGAAGGGTGATGAAGTTGGGAGGGATGGGCAGGCGGTATCATACGCGCGGGGTGTGCGGCCGACGACAAACCGGTTTTGCTTTGCCGCGGGCAGCGGCCGCGGTATCATTTGCAGCGCTCACACCGGGCCGCCGGATCGGAGTTAGCAGCGACTGCGGCGTTACGCCGCGGGCGGTCGGAAGTGCCGATCAGTTCATTTGGTGCATGGGACGCGCATCCAGGTATGCGAGTCCCACGCACCGTGCCGAGAGGCCGAAGGTAGCCCCGGCGGTTCCCGGTGTGGGCGTTTGTGTTTCGGGCACCCGGTTGCCCGCCGACCATTCGGGCCGAGCGTGAAGCCCGCCTGGATCACTTCAATCTCAGGACGACGAAGTCCGCGTCCCCATTTTGGCGAAGGACGTGGAGCAGGGCGCCCTTCTCGGCGCTCGCCCGCTGGAGCCCCTGCTCGAAGGTCGCGGCGGACGTGACCGCGGTCTTGTCCACCTTCGTCACGATCGCCCCGCGTGTCAGCCCGGCGCGGTCCGCGAGGCTCCCCTTCTTCACCTCGGTCACTACGGCCCCCTTGAAGCCGGCGGGCAGGCCGCTCCTCTTCACGGACTCGGCGGTGAGGTCGGTCAC
>JBJSXS010000767.1:0-10692 GCA_046086545.1 Gemmata sp. | reverse complement strand
GTACCAGCACACCAAGCTGCGCACGGTGATCTCGGCGCGCTGGACCGCGGTCCTGCGGGTCGGGTACGTAACCGCGCTGCTGACGGCCCTCGCGGTGGTCACCAAGCTGACCGGCGCGCCGGCGGTCGGGTACTTCTGGCTGCTGTGGGTGGCCCCGATCTTCACCTCGTTCGCGTTCTTCATGATCCTGCGCCAGCTGGTGCAGCACGGGAACGGCGGGCGCGGGTGGGTGAACAACACGCGCACGTTCCTGGTGGCCCCGGCCATCCGGTTCGCGGTGTTCCCGATGGGCCAGGACTACCACCTGCCGCACCACATGTACGCCACCGTGCCGCACTACCGGCTGAAAGAGCTGCACGCGCTGCTGATGGCGTACCCCGAGTACCGCGACGAGGCGCTGGAGGTGCACGGGTACTTCGTGTCGCCGGAGCGGCCGCAGGTGCGCCCCACGGTGGTGGACGTGCTGGGCCCGGCGTACGCCCCGCACACCGACGAGGTGCACATCGACTCCGAGGTCGTGGCCGAGGCGGAGTTCACCAACAAGGAGGAGCTCGCGCGCGAGGAGGAGCTGTCCCGCGCGGAGAAGGGGGCGTTCGCGCCGCGCGCCCCCGGGGTCACGAAATGATCCGCCTGCGGCGCGTGATGTAGTCCCACACCACGAACCGGTCGAGGTCGCGGCCGGCGGTGAACACCACCCGGCCCTTCGTCGCTTGCGCCATCCGGTACGCGAACTGCACGTCCTCCTGCGACTGGTTCCAGTTCTGCAGCAAGAAGATGTTGATGGTGATCCCATCGCGGGCGCACAGCAGCGCCTCGCGCATGGTCGCGTCCTCGGTGCGCGGGTCCGGCGGGTACAGCATGAACACGGTGCTGCCCTCGAAGTGCGCCGTCGGCAGCCCGTCGGTGATCAGCACCACCTGGCGGTTGGGCGTGTCCTGGTTCGCCAGGAACCGCCGCGCGGTCCGGAGCGCGTGCTGGATGTTCGTGAAGTGGTGGGGCACCGCGAACTCGCTCACGCTCGGGTTCGACATGTCGGCCTTCAGCCGCACCACCGGGTTGAACACGGTCACCGGCTTGGGCATCAACCCCGCGATCTCGGACAGGTGCCGCGGCTTGGCGAAGGTGAACATCTCGATGAACTGGAGGTAGTCGCCCGGGTACTCGGTGCGGATCAGCCCGTCGAGCGCGAGGCCCATGCGCTTCACGTTGATGTACTGCCCGTCGTACCGCATCGAGCCGCTCATGTCGAGCAGCACGCAGGTCGCGGCCTTCGGGTTCACCCGGGTGTGGTGGATCAGGATGTCGTCCGGCTTCATGCGCACGGGCAGCCCCGGGCCGGCGCGCAGCAGCGCGTTCACCATGCTGCTCGGGATGTCCATCTGCGACACGCTGTCGCCGAACTCGTACCCCTTAGTCTTGGGCGACTCGACGGCCCCCTCGCCGGTCACCGCGTCCGGGTGCCGCCCGGTGCGCGATGCCTGGAGATCGGAGAAGATCTGCGTCAGCACCTTCGACTGGAACAGCCGCAGCGCCTTCGGCGTGAGCCGGAACTTGCCGCTCCCGTCGCCCTCGAGCCCCTGCTTTTCGGCCTGCTCCCTGATGTAGTCCTCGACCTGTTGCTGAAGGGCCTGCAGCGCCTCGATGTCGCCGGGTTCGGCGAACTTCTGCAACTCGTCCGTGTCGATGATCGCGAGCTGCGCCGTCTTCTTGGCCTCCTCCAGTTGCTTGAGCAACTTGTCGATCGTCTCCAGCTCTTCCTTCACGGCGAGCGCCGTGGGAACGCTCATCTTCTCGCGGCCGGTGAACTCGTACTTGCCCGCGAGTTCGTCCACCTGATACTTGTCGCCGAGGCGCTCCACGAGGTTCACGAGCGCCTTCGCGAACGGCGAGTGATCATCCCCCGCGCGGAAGTAGAGCGCTTCGAGGTCCGCGAGCTGTTCCTCCTTGACCGCCTGCCGGAAGTCGTTGGCCAGCTGCTTGGGCGCGTTCGCCTGACGCGCCGCGTCCCGGAACGCGTTCGCCGCCGCCTTCTGCACGGCTTTCGTTTCGTAGGTTTCGAGGATCTTGCGCCTGCGTTCGAGGAGCCGCTCCCTGAGGGCGCTGATGCTCGGGCCGAGGTTGGCGATCTGCGACGCGTCGATGCGAATCGCCCGCGCGAGCTGCTCCTCGGTGAACTCGTCGGCGCGCCCGAACCGGAGCGTGTGCTCCATCAGGGGCGAGACCATGTCGGGCGGCGGCGCGGCGGGCGGCGGGAAGCGGACCGGGTCGTACCGCTGGTAGGTGTGTACGATCCCGCCCGGCGTCTGCTGGTCGTGCTGTTCGCTCATCGCGGCCTCGGGTCGGTGGCGACAGGGGGGCGCTCCCGGGCGCCGCGAGCCGCGCGGCTCGCGTCCGCCGCGGGGCGCCTCACGTCTCGTAGGTCATGCGCCCGTGCCGGGTGGCGCGGCTGATGCGGTCGCTCGCGTACAGGCCGGCCAGCACGAACTCGACGCAGCTCGCGCGGACCGCGTCGCTCGCGCCGGCGTTGACCTCGAACGCCTTCTCCCACGCCTTCGGCACGCGCTTCAGCCGCTTCGCGTACTCCGACGACGGCAGCATGTCCCCGACTTCGATCTTCACGCCCTTGCTGAACACGTCCGCGATCTCGTCCAGCCCGTGCTTGTCAACATACTCCTCGAACACGGTGCGGACCGCGTCCGCCATGATCGCCTCCAGCACCTGCCGCTCGCCCATCTGGTGCGAACCCATCAGGTCGAGTTCGAGCTTGCCCAGCGCCGACGTGGGCAGGTGGCCCAGGTCGCTGATCCGCGGCACCGCGGGCGACTCGTTCAGCCGCACGCCGCGGTGCCGGGCGCTCGCCGCCATCGTGCGGTAGTTCGCGATGCTGAACCGCGCGCTCACGCCGCTCGCCTGATCGACGTACTTGCTCTTCCGCGCCGAGACGCTGATCTGCTCGATGATCTCCTTCATGAAGTACGGCACGAAGACGCCCGCCGCGTCCCTGGCGGCCTCCTGCTCCATGATCTCGATGCCCAGCGCCCGCTCGCGCGGGTAGTGCGTCTGGATCAGGGAGCCGATGCGGTCTTTGAGCTGCGGGATCACCTTCCCCGACCGGTTGAAGGTGCTCGGGTTCGCGCTGAACAGGATCAGCACGTCCAGGTCGAACTGAATGGGATAGCCGCGGATCTGCACGTCGCGCTCTTCGAGGATGTTGAACAGCCCGACCTGAATCAGCTCGTCCAGCTCGGGGATCTCGTTCATCGCGAAGATGCCGCGGTGCATGCGCGGGATCAGCCCGAAGTGCAGCGCGTCTTCCGCACTCATGCTCGTACCCGCCGCGAGCTTCGCGGGGTCGATCTCGCCGATCACGTCCGCGAACTTCGTCCCCGGGGCGAGGCGCTCGGCGTACCGCTCATCCCGATGCCACCACGCGATGCGCACCTCGCTCTCGGGGGTGCTGCGGAGGTACTCTCTCGCCGCGCGCGTAATCGGGTTGAACGGGTCTTCGTGGATCGGCGTTCCGGGCAGGTCGAGGTACGGGATGTACTCGTCGAGAAAGCGCACGAGTGAGCGCATGAGGCGCGACTTCGCTTGCCCCTTCTCGCCGAGGAAGAGCATGTCGTGGGCGGCCAGGACCGCGATGCTGATCTCGGGGATCACGGTGTCGTCGTACCCGACGATGCCCGGGAACAGCGGCCCGCCACTCTGGAGAGCTTCGAGGTAGTTGTCGCGGAGTTCGTGCTTGACGGATTTCGATTGCCAGCCCGAGTCCCGGAGTTGCTTGAGAGTCGTCGGTCGGCCGCTCATAGGGGTGTCCTTGCAACGCGAGGTGTCGCGGCATTTTAGGCAGGCGAGTAAGGCGGAGCCAAACGGGTCAGTAAGTCCGATAGCGTCATTGTACCCGGGCGGGGAAACGCCTGAGGGCAGCCGCGGGGTCCGAACCGCTGTGGCTGACGCGGGATAACACGCTCGCTGTGCGCGCGAGGCCCTTTTCCGCGTCCGGCGTGTGTCGCTGGAACAACCGGGGGTCGCGCTCGTGCGATTCGCCGGGCAGGTGAGTTGGCACGCCCTCCGCCGAGCGATGGCGGACGTGGTGCGCTCGTTCCCGGTGACCTTTGTGGCGAGCCGTTCGGGCGGTTCGACCTGCAGGTGAGCACGAAGTTCCACCGGGGCGGGGCGCCGCTCGCGTCACGGCTCCTCCTGGGCTACGAGCCGACGAGCGTGCGCAGTCGGTTCTGGATCGCGGACGCCAGCGCCGCGGCGGACCGCGCCGGGGTGCCGCGGGCGGAGTGTCTGAAGGCGAGCGGTCCCATGCTCCCCGAGGGCGAGGCGGCGCTCGCCCCGTTCATCACGGAGTTGGCGCTCCCGCAGGGCGAAGCGTTCTGGTGTTCGTGAACAACAGCGAGGCGGAGGGCGGGGTGCTGCTCAAGGCGGTGACCCCGGACCCGGTGACGCGCCGGGTCATCAACTCGATCGGGTTCACCGGCGCGGTCGGGCTGGCGCCACCGGAACTCACCCGCTTCTTCGTGCGCGACGACCTGGACTGAGAATCGCGACGGGTCAAACGAATCGCGGCGCGGATGGTTTCCGCGCCGCGGTCGCTTTTTCGGTTTGTTCGCTTCTGGCCCCGCCCACCCCAAGGGGCTAGCCGAACCCAAGTCGCCCGGGCTCAGATGCTCAGCACGCCGGTGCTGTCGCCGAACGACTTCGCCGGGGCGCCCATGCGCTCGAAGAGGGCGAGGTACAGGTTCGTGAGCGGGGTGTCGGCGCGCTTCGGGAACACGACGTGCCGCCCGCCCTCGACGGTGCCGCCACCTTTGCCCACCAGCAGGATCGGCAGGTCGTCGTGGTTGTGCCGGTTGCCGTCGCCGTTGCCGCTGCCGTACATGAGCATCACGCTGTCCAGCAGGCAGGTGCCGTTCGGCTCCCTGACGGCCCTCATCTTGCCGACGAGGTAGGCGAACTGTTCCATGTGAAACTTGTTGATCTTCGCGATCTTGTCGAGCTTCTTCGCGTCGTTGGCGTGGTGCGACAGTTCGTGGTGGCCCTCGCTCACGTCGATCATCTTGTACGCGCGGTTGCTCCCCTCGTTGGCGAAGGGCAGGGTGGCGACCCGGGTGAGGTCGGTCTGGAACGCGAGCACCATCAGGTCGCACATGAGCCGCATGTGGTCCTGAACCGACGCCGGGATGCCGGTCGGCGCGGGCATGTTCGGCTTCGGCACCGGCGCCTTGCTGGCGGCCCTCGCCTTCTCGATCTGCTGCTCCACCTCGCGCACGCTGGACAGGTACTCGTCCAGCTTTTTCTTGTCGCCGCTGCCGAGGGTGCCGTTCAGGCCCTTGGCGTCCTCGAGCACGAAGTCGAGGACGCTCTTGTTGTAGAGTTCGCGCTTGGCCCGGGCCGCGGCCAGCTCCTTCGGGTCGGTGCCGCTGAACAGCCGGTCGAACACCGCCTTCGGGTCGCACTCCTTGGCGTTCGGGGTGGACTCGCCGCGCCACGACAGGTTCGAGGAGTACGCGCACGAGTACCCGCTGTCGCAGTTGCCGGCCATCTGCCCACGCTCGATGCCCAGCTCGAGCGACGGGAACCGGGTCTTGTCGCCGACCACGGACGCGACGTGCTGGTCGGCCGAGATGCCGGAGCGGATGTCGGCCCCGTGCGTCTTGCGTGCCTGGCGGCCGGTGAGGAACGCGGACATCGCGCGGGCGTGGTCGCCGGGCCCGTCGCCGTTCGCGCGCGCCTTGTCGCACGTGAGGCCCGACAGCACGCTGACGTACTCGCGGTAGGGGTCCAGCGGCGCGAGTGTGCCCGTGAGTTCCTTGAGCGCCCCGGTCGCGGAGGGCACCCAGGCGTTCATGTTCACGCCGTTGGGAACATAGAAGAACGCGAGCCGCTTCGGCGCGCCGGCCGCGGTCGTTGCCGCCGGGGCGGCCGCCGCGAGCGATTCGAGGAAGGGCAGGGCAACGGCGGTGCCCAGGCCCTTGAGCGCGGTCCGGCGGGAGATCGACTTTTTCATGACCGGCAGGCTCCGCAACGGGAGTGATGAGGTAGGCTGCGTTTTGATGAACCCGAACTATTCGGTGCGCTTGCCCTTGCGTTTCTGGAACGGGTCGGACTTCACGACCGCCAGCACCAGTGCCGAGAACTTGTCGCCGTCGGCTTTGGACGCCCGCGTGATCTCGTCCACAGCACACTTGTCATAATACTCTAAACCCCGCCCCAGCCCGAAGGTAAGCAATTTTTCCGCGAAACACGAGCGGAACTGATCGGCCTTGCCCAGAAGCACCTTGCGGAGGTCGGCCGGGCCGTTGAACTTCGCGCCGCCGGGCAACTCGCCGCTGGGGTCGATGTCCTTCTTGTTGTCCTGTGTGCGCCAGCCGCCGATGGCGTCGAAGTTCTCCAGCCCGAACCCGAGCGGGTCGAGCTTGTTGTGGCAGATCGCACACTTCGGGTCGGCCCGGTGCTGCTCCATTTGCTGCCGCAGCGTCCCCTTGAGCTCGCCGGTGGGCGGCAGTTCGGGCACGTCCGGCGCCGGCGGCGGCGGCGGCGTCCCGAGGACGTTCTCCAGAATCCACTTCCCGCGCTTCACCGGGCTCGTTCGCGTGGGGTTCGAGGTCACGGTGAGCGTGCTGGCCATCGTGATGATGCCGCCGCGCCGGCCGTCCGGCAACTGCACCTTGCGGAACTCGGCGCTCTTCACGTCCTTGATGCCGTAGTGCTCCGCGAGCCGCCCGTTCACGAACGTGTAGTCCGCGTCGAGGAAGTCGAGGATCGGGCGGTCCTGCTGCACGACGTGCTCGAAGAACAACTCGCCCTCTCTGATCATCGCGTTGCGGAGGGCGTCGTCCCACCCGGGGAAGTACCCCTTGTCGGGGGCCAGCGTCTTGAGGTTCCGCAGCTGCAGCCACTGGCCGGCGAAGTTCTCCGACAGCGCCCTCGCCTTCGGGTCCTTGAGCATCCGCTTGACCTGCGCTTCGAGCGTCCCGGCCTTGCGGAGCGCTCCCTTCGCCGCGAGGCCGAACAGCTCCTCGTCGGGCATCGTGGACCACAGGAAGTAGCTCAGCCGGGTGGCGAACTCGAAGTCGCTGATGGTGCGGACGTCGTCGGGGTTCTTGGGGTCTTCCTCGATGCGGTAGAGGAAGTGCGGCGACACCAGCACCGCCTTCATGGGGAGCTTGAGCGCGTTGTGGAACGACTCGCCCTGCTGGGCCGCGACCTCGTACAGCTTCATCAGGCGGGCCGCCTCGTCGGGCCGCACCGGGCGGCGGTACGCGCGGCGGGCGAAGTTCGTCAGCACCTTCTCGGCCGCGGCCCGCGCGTCGGTCCCGGCCCCGGGGCGCGCGACGAGCAGCAACCGGGTGGACGCGGCCTCGGGGGGCGGCACCGGGCTGAACGGCCCTTCGATTTCGATGGTCTCGACCCCGAACTCGCGGGCCTTCTTGCCCTCTTTGTCCTCGAACGCGTTCGTGAACGCGACCGCGACCCGCTTCTCGCCGCCGGTCACCCTGACAGACGCCTCGTACGTTTTGGCCCGCGCCGGCTCGCCGTCCACGGTGAACGCCTTCACGTCCTTGCCGTCCACGCGGACGGTGACGCTCGGGTGCGCGTCGCCCGCCTTCGTGCCCCAGCCGCGGAACCGCACGAGGTACTCGCCCTCGGCCGGGAAGTTGAACTTCTCGAGGAAAGCTGAGCCCTCGGACCTGAAGACGATCTTCACGCCCGGGTCTTTGGACTTCGCCTCTCGCGGGATCACGAGGATGTTTTGCGGGCGGAACGTCTGCTTGGAACTCTTCACCGGCTCGGGAACGGTCAGCGCGGCGGCGAGAACCTTGTCGGCCGCGGCGAGGTACTTCTCCAGCAGGATCGGCTGGAACGACAGCACGTCGCCGATGTTGTCGAACCCGTAGCCCACGTCGTCAGAGGGGAAGTCTTCCGCCGGGGAGAAGTCCACGCCGCACAGGTCGCGGACCGTGTTGTTGTACTCCGCGCGGTTGAGCCGGCGGATGGTGACGCGCCCCGGGTCTTTGGGCTTGTCGGGCGAGCAGTCCACCTTCGTGAGCGTGCCCTCGATCCAGCCGAGGATGAACTCCTTCTCGTCCTTGGTGGGCTTGGGGGCCTTCTTCGCCTCGGCCGGCGGCATCTCGCCGCTGGCGATGACGTGCTGCATCGCGGCCCAGTTCTTCCGGTCCTTGCGCGCCTGCGCTTCGGTGGTGTAGCCGTCGAGCGCGAGGCCGCCCTTGGCCTTCTCGCCCTTGTGGCACTCCACGCAGTACTTCTGGATGAACGGCAGCACCTTCGCCTTGAAGGTGTCGTCCTCGGGCGCCGCGAGGAGCTTCGCGCTTACTGGCGGGCCGTCGGAACCGCCGCCGTACCGCAGTTCGAGTTTGTCCGCTGGCGCCGCGCCGGTCGGCTTCGTGCGACCGTCGCGCGCGACGAACACCCCCGCGGCGAAGCTGCCCGCGGTCGCGACTCCGACCAGCGCAATCAGGACCTGCCGCAATGCCATTGAAACTCCGAAGGTGTGTCGCGGGCGGGACCGGTTGTAGTGCCCTACGGGCAGGCGGGATCGCTACTCCAGAATGTAGCCGGGCGCGTGCGAAAACTCAACGAAATGTCCGCCGCCGCCCGCACCTCTCACCGTTCGCTCACCGTCCGCGCCGTCTCCGGCCGCGGGACGGGGAGCGAGCCCGACGCGGCCCGATCGCGCATCGGGCGCACGGCTTCGCGCGACTGGAAGCAAATCTTCACAAAACGCGCCCCTGCCAAACGCCCCGGGTTTCGGTTGGTCTTCGTTGCGGTTCGCGGGTATCCTGAGTAGGCCTGCCCATTCGCTATTCGCACACCGGCCTGCTCTCGGGACACCCGATGCGAGTTCGCCTCGAGCTTTTTGCGCTCCCCGCCGCGCTGGTCGCGGCGGTGTGGTTCTTTCGCACGCCGGAAGTCCCGGCCCGCGCGGCACAGCCGAAGGCGGAACCGTCCTTCGAGGCGGCCGGCGTCGCGTTCCTGAAGAAGCACTGCCTGAGTTGCCACGGCGGCGACAAGCCGAAGGCCGACCTCGCGCTCGACAGGTTCACCGACGGCGCGTCCCTGCTGAAGAACCGCAAGGTGTGGCAGAGCGTGCTCGACGCGGTGCGGGGCGGCGAGATGCCGCCGCCGAACAAGCCGAAGCCGGCGGTGGCGGAACTCGAGGCGTTCACGAAACTCGTGGGCGACGTGTTCGAGAGGCACGACCGGGCCGCGAAGCCGGACCCCGGCCGCGTCACCATGCGGCGGCTCAACCGCACCGAGTACAACAACACGGTCCGGGACCTCGTCGGCGTGGACTTTTCCCCGGCGGAAGACTTCCCGTCTGACGACGTGGGACACGGGTTCGACAACATCGGCGACGTCCTCACGCTGCCGCCGGTCCTCCTGGAGCGCTACCTCGCCGCGGCCGAGACGATCATGGCCCGGGCGGTCACGCCGGTGCCGCCGCCGCCCGCGTCGCGCGGCGTGGGCACCATGTTCACCGAACCGGCCGGGCCGAAGGTGCCGATGAAGAACAACCACCGCGTCGTGGTGTTCAAGCCGGACGGCACCCCGGTCGAAACCGGCCCGATCTTCACCCGGTTCGCGAACCTCCCCCGCGACGGGGTGTACACCGCGCAGACGACGGTGTACGCCGAAACGACCGGCACCAAGCCGGTGAGGGTCGCGATCCTCGCGGGCTGCGAGAAGGGCGCGAAGGGCGCGGCCACCGACGCCGAGGCCGACGCCCTGGCCGGCGCCGCGGTGAAGGGGCTGCGGCCGTTCGTCGTCCTGAAGACGTTCGAGGTGACGGCCCGAGACGAGAAGAAGGCGGACACGTTCCGGGTCGAGGTGCCCCCGGACATCGGGCTCGACAAGATCGCGGTTGCGCTGGTGAGGCCCGAGGACGGCGAACCGGCCCCGACGCTGTACGTCCGGTACGTGTCGCTCACCGGCCCGCTCGACAGCCGGCCGGCCACGCACAGGAAGTTGCTCGCGTGCGACGAGTCCAAACCGGTCGCGGAGCGCTCGCGCGAGGTGCTGGGGCGGTTCGTCTCGCGCGCGTACCGGCGCCCGGTCGCCGGGGACGAGTTCGACCGGCTGCTGAAACTGGCCGACGCGCGCCTGGCCGCGGGCGACAAGTGGGAGGCCGCGATGCAGTTCGCGATGACCGCGGCGCTCGTGTCGCCCAAGTTCCTGTTCCGCGTCGAACTGGACGACCGGCCCGACAGCGCCGACGCGCACCCGATCGACGAGTACCAGCTGGCGAGCCGCCTGAGCTACTTCCTGTGGTCGAGCATGCCCGACCAGGAGCTGTTCGACCTCGCCGCGAAGAAACAACTGACCGCGAGCCTCGGTGCGCAGGTGAAGCGCATGTTGCGCGACCCGCGGGCGCAGGCGCTGACCGACAACTTCGTGATGCAGTGGCTGCAGCTCCAGCCGCTCAAGAGCGCGACCCCGGACCCGAACAAGTTCCCGCAGTTCAACGAGCAGCTGCGGGCCGCGATGCTCACCGAAACGAAGCTGTTCTTCGCGGAGATCGTGCGCGAGGACCGGACGGTGCTCGACGTGCTCGACGCGGATTTCACCTACGTGAACGCGCCGCTGGCGCGGCACTACGGGCTGGCCGGCCCCAAGGGGCCGAAGACGCGGAACAACGAGGAGTTCGTCCGCGTCGACCTGAAG
>JBJSXS010000766.1:0-8269 GCA_046086545.1 Gemmata sp. | reverse complement strand
GCCGCCCCGTGCGGCTCCGGCGCCGGTCACGGCGTCGGGGCCGGCTTGGGCTCCCCGCTCTTCGCCCTCCCCTCGGCCGGGCCGCGCAGCTTCATGTTGACCATTTCGACCGCCAGCGCGAACGCCATCGCGACGTAGATGTACCCCTTGTCGATGTGCTGGCCCAAGCCCTCGGCGACCAGCAGCACGCCGATCAGGATGAGGAAGCTCAGCGCCAGCACCTTGATGGTCGGGTGCCTTTCCACGAAGGTCGCGATCGGCCCGGCGAAGTAGAGCATCACCAGCATCGCGCACGCCATCGCCACGATCATCACCCACACCTGATCGACCATGCCGACGGCGGTGATGACCGAGTCGAGCGAGAACACGATGTCGATGACCGCGATGGTGACGATCACCTTCGCGAAGCTGGTGGCCCTGGGCGCGGCCGGGGCGGTGCCCGCCCGCTCGGCCCGCGCGTGCTCCACCTTTTCGTGCATCTCGAACGTGCTCTTGCCGATCAGGAACAGCCCGCCGGCCAGCAGGATGATGTCGCGCCACGACACCTCGCGGGCCTCCATGTCGCGGAGCACGCCGAAGTCCGGGAGCGTGAACAGCGGCGCGGTCAGCCCGAGCAGGAACGACAGCGACAGCAGCAGCAGCAACCGGGTGCCGAGCGCGGCCATCAGCCCGATTTTGCGGGCCCGCGGGCGCTGCTCGGGCGGCAGCCGGTCGGCGACGATGGCCAGGAAAATGACGTTGTCGATGCCCAGCACGATCTCCATCGCGGTGAGCGTCAGCAGCCCGAGCAGCACCGCGACCAGCGACAGCTTGTCCTCGCGCACCAGCCTGACCTCGCGCACCTCGGCCTTCTTCAGCACCTTCTCGCCGTCCTCGGTGCCGAGGGTGAGCGACTCGCCGACCACCTGCCCGTGAACGGTCGTCTTGTCCGCGAGCTGCACCGTGTCGTTGGACGCGCCCTGCGGGTCCTTCTGGAACGTGATCCGCTTCACGTGCTGGATGCCGAGCGTGGTGCTGCCGGTCTCGGTCTTGAGCGTGACCGCGGACAGCCGCAGCTTGCCGTGGATCGCCGGGCCGCCGTCGGCCAGGGTCACCTCCACCCTCGGGAACAGCGCCGGGTCGTCGGCCGGCACCACCGCGCCGGACTGCGCGAGCACCGGGCGCAGCGCGGCGAGCAGCGCGAGCCCCACACCGACCGACAGCACGATCACGGGGAACCGGCGGCGCGCCATGGAGCGGACCCTTCGAGGAGGTAACCGACCGAAGCAAGTGTACCGAGGGGTGCGGCGGGGCGGAACCCCCGTTCCGCGTGCGGGTGGTTGCCAACCGCGTGCCGCGTACGGACAATCCGCTACATGAGCCGCGAACAAGACCTGCAGCGCGTGACCGACTGCGGCATCGTCGCCGTCGTCCGCTTTTCCTCACCGGACCCGCTCGTGGAGGCGGTGAAGGCGCTCGCCGCCGGCGGCGTGACCGTCGCCGAGGTGACGCTCACCGTGCCCAACGCGCTCGACGTGATCCGCGCCGCGAAGCGCGAGTTGGGCGACCGCGTGCTGCTCGGCGCCGGCACCGTACTCGACCCGGAGACGGCCCGCGCCGCACTCCTCGCGGGGGCCGAGTTCGTCGTCGCCCCCAACACGAACGTCGACGTGATCCGGCTGTGCCGGCGGTACGACAAGCTGGTGATGCCCGGCGCGTTCACGCCCACGGAGGTGCTGACCGCCTGGGACGCCGGGGCCGACGTGGTGAAGGTGTTCCCCGCGGACGTGGTCGGGCCGGCGTTCTTCCGCGCCCTCAAGGGGCCGCTGCCGCAGGTGAAGCTGATGCCCACCGGTGGGGTCGATCTCACCACGGCGCCCGAGTTCCTGAGGGCCGGCGCCGTGTGCCTCGGGGTCGGCTCGCAGTTGATCGAGCCGAAGGCGGTCGCGGCCGGCGACTTCGCACGCATCACCAGCCTCGCCCGGCAGTACGCCGACGTGGTGAAGCGGCACCGCGCCGGCTGAGCCCGCCCCCCGGCTGTCCGCGGGCGCGCGGCCGGAGGCCGAGGTCCGGACAGGGCGGCGGTCGGGGGCCGTTCTCCTCTCTCGACCGGCCGTGTGGAAACTCGTGTCCGTCCGCGGAATCCGCGGACTCATCCCGTATCAGAGTTGGGTGCCCATGCCAGACGTCGTTGCGTTCGGTGAGGTCATGGTGCGGCTCGCGCCGCCGCACTTCCAGCGGCTGGAACAGGCCCGCACGCTGGACGTGGAGATCGGCGGGGCCGAGCTGAACACCGCGGCCGGGCTGGTGCGCCTCGGGCGGTCGGCCGCGTGGGTGTCGCGGTTGCCCGACAACCCGCTCGGGAAGCTGGTCGCCAACCGGGTGCGCGAGGTCGGCGTGTCGGACCAGTTCGTGCAGTTCACCGAGGACGGGCGGTGCGGGCTGTACTTCCTGGAGTTCGGCGCCGCCCCGCGGTCCAGTTCCGTGCTGTACGACCGGAAAGGGTCTTCCGTCGCGCTCGCGCAGCGCGGCATGTTCGATTGGGAGGCGATCTTCAAGGGGGCGAAGTGGTTCCACGTGTCCGGGATCGCCGCGGCGGTCTCGCACGGGGCCGCGGAGGTGGTGGACGAGGCCATGCACGCGGCCCGCGGCGCCGGCGCCAAGGTGTGCATGGACCTGAACTACCGGTCCAAGCTGTGGCCCAGGGAGCACGCGGCGCGGGTGCTGGAGTTGCTGCTCCCGCAGGTGGACGCGCTCATCGCCAGCGAGGCCGACGCGGAACACCTGTTCGGCATCACCGGGCCGGACTTCACCGCGGTCGCCAGAGGGCTGGTCGACCGGTTCGGCGTGAAGGTGGTCGCCGGCACGCGCCGCGAGGCGCCGCTGGTGTGGCGCAACAAGTTCGCATCGGTCGGCTACGCCGACGGCGAGACGCACGAGTCCGGGTGGTACGAGGTGGAGATCGTGGACCGGCTCGGGGCCGGCGACGCGCTGGCCGCCGGCCTGATTCACGGCCTGATCGACAACGACCTGAAGAAGGGCCTTGAGTACGGCGCCGCGATGGGCGCGCTCAAGCACACCATCCCCGGCGACCTGCCCTGGTTCACCCAAGAGGAGGTCGCGGCCGCGGTCCAGGGCGAGGGGCTGCGCATCAAGCGGTGACCGGAAGCGTTTCCCCCTCTCACCGCGGCCCAGCGGCACCCGGCGAACGCGCGGGGGCGCCCGTTTGAAGCGGGTCGCGCGTTGCCGGCAGCGGCACCGGGTCCGCTCGGGCTTCGGCCGTGGCCTTCGTGGCCCTCGCCCGTTCCGCCTCCGCCTTCAGCGCCGGCGGCGCGGGCGGGTCCGGGCCGGAGTAGGGCCGGACGAACCGGGCGACCTCCCCGCCCACCGTGTACGGCAGCGTGACCGTATCGCCGCCGGCGGTCAGGAGCAGGTCGAGCGCGCACAACAGCGGGACGACGACGTAGTCCGCGTACGACGGCGGCTCTTTCCAGTTGTATTCGGTGATCGCCTCCCAGTCGCCGCGCAGCCCGCCGTAGATGACGCACACCGAGGCGTTGGGGTTGCCGGCCGGCGGGCGCGTCGGGTGCTTGACGTTGTGGATCGTACCGCAGCCGAGCGCACCTGCGGTCAGCGCGAAGACGAGCATCGTTCGGCGAGCCATCGGCGCCCCCGCGGTAACCAGCCCGGCGCAGCGGCCGGCACACCCGTTATCGGCCGGAGAAGGGCGCGGAACGAGAAAATCGCGCGAACCCGGGCGAACCGCCCGTTCCCGCGCGTCGGGGCGGTTGGCGGTCACGTCTGGACGAAGAGTTCGCGTCCGCGCAGGGGTTCCGAATCAGTTCGGCGGGCCGCTCCCCGCTGAGCGGTCACGCGCGGAGTCGTTCACCGGGTCGGTGCCGGGCAGCGCGCGGTCGCGGCAGTCGGGCCGCCGGGCTGCCGGGCCGCCGCAGCACGTCACGCTCGCGCGGCATCCTCATTCCCTCCGGCCGCACGCGCGGCGTGCGGCGTGGGCCATCCGGCCCCCGGCGGCTACGCCAGGTCCTTGCCGCGGATCTGTGCGCCCAATGCGCGGCGCAGTTGGGCTTCCACCTTCTCGTGCGCCTTCGCGATCTCCTTGTCCCCGAGTGTGCGGTCGGGCGCCTGGTACGTCAGCGCGAACGCGAGACTCTTGGTGCCGTCCGGCAGCCCGGCGCCGCGGTACACGTCGAACAGCGTCGCGTCCGTCAAGAGGTCGCTACAGGCCGCGCGAATCTCGGTCACGAGCGCTTCCGCGGTCACGGCTTCGGCCACGACGACCGCGATGTCGCGCTTCGCGGGCGGGAACGTGCTGAACGGCTTGTACCCGTACCGCGCCGGGACCGCCGCGAGCAGCGCCTCAAGGTCGATCTCCGCGACCTGCGCCGCGCGGTCCGCGAGCAGAAAGGTAGCCGCGACCTTCGGGTGCAGCTCGCCGAACGCGCCGACGCGGGCCCCGTTCACGCGGAGCTCCGCGGCGCGCATCGGGTGCAGCCACGGCACGTCCGCCGTTGCCGCGAACGACACCCCGGGCAGGTGCAGGTCGCCGGCGAGCGCTTCCACAACGCCCTTCAGGTCGTAGAAGTCGTACTTGTCGGGAACGCGCCCCTGCGGGTCGTCCCACGCGGCGCCCGCGCGCCGGCCGCACAGCACGACGGCGAGGCGCCGCGGCTCGCGCGGCAACCGCGCGCCCGGCTGCGGCAGGTACACGAACCCGAGTTCGTACAGCGCGACGCTGTCCGCGGCTTCGAGGTTCCGCTGCACGATCGGCAGCAACCCGGGGAGCAGGTTGCGGCGCATCACGCCGCGCTCGGGCGAGAGCGGGTTCTTGATGACGACGAACTCGGCGCTCGCGGCCCCGCGGCACACGCGCCCCTCCGCCTCCAGCGAGCTGAGCGAGTACGTGATCGCCTCCTGCAACCCCTGATCGGCGAGCAGGTCGCGCGCGCGGTCCTCGAGCTCCAGCGCGCGGTTGCCCTTCGGCTCGGGCAGCTCCAGCGGGAGCAGGCGCTCGGGCAGCGTGTCGTAGCCGTACACGCGGGCGAGCTCTTCGATCAGGTCCGCGACGCCGGCCTGGATGTCGAGGCGCGTCGGCGGGGCGGTAACGGTCCAGGCGCCCTCGCCGTGCGGCTCCACCCGGAACTGGAGCGCGGTGAGGACGCGCACCACTTCCGGCGCCGGGATGTCGAAGCCCAACAGGCGCCGGATGTCGGCCTGTGCGAGGCCGATCACCTGCGGCGGGAGGGGCGCCGGGTAGTTGTCAACCACGCCCGCGAGGACCTCGCCCCCCGCGTGCGCCTGGAGCAGTTGCGCCGCGCGCGCGGCCGCGGGGCCCGCGAGTTCCGGGTGCACGCCGCGAGCGAACCGGGTGCTGGCCTCGCTGAACAGCGTGAACTGCCGCGCGGTCTTCCGCACGCTGACGAAGTCGAACGACGCGCTCTCGAGCAAGATGGTTTTGGTGGCGGTGGTGACCTCGGTTTCGGCGCCGCCCATCACGCCCGCGAGCGCGATCGGGCCCGCCGCGTCCGCGATCACGAGGTTCTCGGGCGAGAGCTCGCGGTCCTGGCCGTCGAGGGTCTTGAGCCGCTCGCCCCGCCCCGCGGGGCGCACGACGAGCGTCGGCGGCTTCCCGCCGGCGCGCCGCACCAGCACGTCGTAGTCGAACGCGTGCAGCGGCTGGCCCCACTCCAGCATCACGTAGTTCGTGATGTCCACGACGTTGTTGATGGGCCGCATCCCGGCGTAGTGGAGCCGCGACCGCATCCACCGCGGGGCCGCGCCGAGCCGCACGTTGCGGACGACGGTCGCGGTGTACCGGCCGCACAGCTTCGGGTCCGCGATCTCGACGTTCACCTTGCCGTCGACGCGCTCGTGCGCCACCGGCACCGCGGGGGCCCGAACGGTCGCCGCGACCCCCGTGAGCGCCGCGACCTCGCGCGCGATGCCGATCATCGACAGGCACCGGGCCATGTTCGGCAGGACGTCGAGTTCGATCACGGTCTCGCCCAGCACGTCTTGCGCGGGCGTGCCCGGACGCGCATCGGCGTCGTCGAGAATGATGATGCCCTCGCTCTCCTCCGCGATGCCCAACTCGAAGTCGGACATGCACATCGCGTCGTTGTCGATGCCGCGCAGCGCCCGCGGCTCGAGCGTCATCACGGTCTTCTTGCCGTCCTTGCCGGTGAAGTAGTAGCGCGAGCCGCGCAGGCCGAGGACGATCTTCATCCCGCTCTGACCGGGCGCGATGTTCTCGGCGCCGGTGATCACGGTCTTGGGCTCGGCCGCGCCGAGGTCGAGCTTCACCAGTTTGAGCGTGTCGGCGTTCGGGTGCTTGGTGATTTCGAGCACCTGCGCCACGAGCAACTTGTCGCGCTCCCACACGAGGCCCGCGTCTTCGGGCTTCACGCGCAGGGTGCCCGGGGCCGGCACGCCGAAGAGTTTGACGCCGGACGACTCCAGCCCCGCGATCGTGAGTCGCTCGACGAGCGCCCCGGGGTCGGCGGGCAGCGGCACGTATTCCTTGAGCCAGGACAGCGGGACGAGCATGGCGCGGCCTTGTCTTTCGCGGTGCGTGGAACCGGAACAGTGTGAGAGACAAACTAGAGGATGCTGGCACCGGCGGCAGTGGTCCGCACCGGTCCGCACCGGGCACGACAACCCGCGAACGGCGACGGTGTCTGTGAAGTGAAGATTTCGCGGAAGCTCCCCTTGAAGACCTCGGGGGAACCTACCAAAATGTCTGCGACAAGCCCCTTTAGCTCAGTTGGTAGAGCAGCTGACTCTTAATCAGCGGGTCCTCGGTTCGAGCCCGAGAGGGGGCACTCGACAGAAAGCCTTTCAGCCGAAGCGTTTCACGCTTACCCCGGCTGCCGCCGGGCGCGGCTTCCAGATGCGAGTTTTGCGGAACGTTCCGTAGAACTGAATCGGAGGTCCGCAGGCGCTTCCCGCCCTCGCAACACCACTCGCGCACACATCCTTCACGCCACGCCCGCTGAGTTGGGCGGCCGCGAAGAGCGGCCCGCGCGGGCGGTACGTTGGCGCCGGTGCCCGTTAATCGACGTAAACCCCGCCGGCGAATGCCGGATCGAAGGCGAAGAAGCTGGCCACGAGGCCCGCGTCGGAGATCCGGCCGTTCGGGTCGAGCGCGGCCAGAGACGCGCGGCCGACCGCCTTGACGTGCGGGCCGGCGCCCGGCCCGGCGCCCAGCACCAGCTCGTTCACCCCGTTCTGGTCGGCGTCCACGACGCCCACGCGCACCCCGCCCCGGAACTCGGGCTGGAACCCGAAGAAGCTCGCCAGCGGCGGCCCGCCCGCACCCCGGAACACCTTCACGTGCGGCCCCGCCCCCGGGCCGGCCCCGGTGACGACGTCCGCCAGCCCGTCGCCGTCGAAGTCACCCGCGCTGACCGACACACCGCCGCCGAACCCGTCGTAGGCGAAGAAGCTGCCGATCACAGCCGAGTCGGATATCGAACCGTCGGCACCCACCTGGTTCAGGCTCGTGCCGTCGATCACCTTGACGTGCGTGCTACCCGTCTCGGTGCCCGCCACCACGTCATCGATCCCGTCGTTGTTGAAGTCGCCCGCCGCGACCGTCACCCCGCCGCCGTAGCCGGGGAACGCCAGGAAGCTCGCCAGGACCACGCCGGTCGCGCCGTCGAACACCTTCACGTGCCCGCCGGCGCCCGAGCCCACGATGATCTCTGCCAGACCGTCGGCGTTGAGATCGCCGCCGGTCACGTTCACCGCGCCCGTGAAGCCCTGGAACGCGAAGAAGCTGCGGAGCAGGCTCCCGTCCACCCCGCTGAACACCTTCACGTGCCCGTTGGTCCCGCCCAGGCCCACCGAGGCGATGCCGTCGAGCACCCCGTCGCAGTTGACGTCCGCCGTGCCGATACGGATGCCCCCGGCGAACCCCTGGAAAATCGGCGCGTCGGCGCGGAGCGTGCAGTCTGCGTTGAAAACCCGGGCCGAGCCGCTCCCACCCGGCCCCTGTGACGCGGCCAGAACCGACTTTGCCGCCAGCGCGCTTTGAACGCCGGCGGTCGGCGCGATCTGGCCGGGGGCGACCGATGGCACCCCGGTGGCGACCGTCGGCCCGCCGGGCATGGGGTTCAGTACCGGGGTTCCTTGCGCCGGAATCAGTACCGGGTTGATCGTCGGGATCGGGGTCGGGATCGGGGTCGGGATCGGCTGCGGCACCTTGGGGGGTGTCAGGATCGGGATCACCTGTGGGGTCGGCGTCGGTATGCCGACGACCGCGTTGCCGAAC
>JBJSXS010000765.1:0-2439 GCA_046086545.1 Gemmata sp. | reverse complement strand
TGGACGCGAAGGTGCCGAAGGTCGTGCTCATCGCGGGCTCGAACTTCTACAAGGCGGGCGAGCACGAGTACGTCGCTAATTGTGCGGCCCTCGCGGACCTGCTGAAGCAGAACGGCGCGGCCCCGGTTCTTGCGCTCGACTGGCCCAAGAAGGCCGAAACGTTCGAGAATGCGCGGGCGGTCGTGTTCTTCTTCGACGGTGCCGAAAAGCACCAGGTGCTGAAGGAGGACCGCGTCGCGAAGGTGCAGAAACTGATGGACGCGAAGGTGGGCCTCGTGCAAATCCATCAGACCGCCGACTACCCGAAGGACTTCGGGGACAAGGCGCGCGGCTGGGCCGGCGGCGCGTGGGAGAAGGGCGTGGGCGAGCGGGCCCACTGGATCACCACGTTCGACACGTTCCCGGAGCACGCGGTCACGAAGGGCGTGAAGCCGTTCAAGATCGACGACGGCTACCTGTTCAAGAACAAGTTCGTTCCCGAGATGAAGGGCGTGACGCCGATCCTGCGCACCTGGAGCCCGAAGGCGACTGCGAAGCCGACCGCCGGGCAGGACGTGGTCGCGTGGACCTACGACCGGCCCGAGGGCGGGCGCTCGTTCACCTTCACCGGGGCGCACCTGCACGCGAGCTTCGCGGAAGAAGGCTACCGCAAGCTGCTGACGAACGGCATCCTGTGGGCCGCGGGCATCGACGTGCCGAATGACGGGGCGAAGGTCGATCTCGATCCGGCGGACCTGCCCAAGTACCTGAAGCCGCCGGCGAAGAAGTGACGCGCCCGGCGCGTGCGGCCCCGCACGCGCCCGGCGGTAACCCTACCCGATGAGCCCGCCGCTCGGCGCGTTCGCGCGCAGCTCCTCCCACTCCGCGCGCACCCGCCGCAACCCGAGCGAACAGACCTCGAACTGCTGGCTCAGCCGCAGGAACAGGCCGGCCTCTTCGTCGTGGTGGTCCTCCTCCTCGAGCCGGCTGGTGAGCAGGTACCCGCGCTTGCCCTGGGCGGTGTAGCTCACGAACGCGTCCCCGAGCGCGCCGCCGCGCGACCGCGCGACCGCCTCGGGGTACAGCCCGGTCCAGAACAGCGCGAAGTCGCCGATGTGCCGGTAGTACTCGCACCGCGTGCGCCCACCGGCCGGCAGCTTCTCGGCCTCGGTCACCATTGCCGCGAGGTCGGTGAGCTGCTGCCCTGCGGTGCCGCGCAGGCGATGCAGGTCGTCGCTGTGAATGAACCGGGCGAGCAAACCGGAAAGGTAATCGGTGAGGGGCGGGTCCGCCACGCCCAGATGGGAGAAGAAGGCGTGTTCGGCGAGCCCCGCGAACAGCCGCCGTAGCGGGTGTTCAGGGGGTGTGGTCCACATGGTCCTCCGGTCCTCCGTGGGCGCCGGCGGGCTCTTTCCCCAAGCCCACGATTAACCTTGCCTCAAAGTTGCTATAAAATCAACACAAATCAGCAAGATTAAAATTCAGATTGTTTTTCGGCCTCCCGTTCGGGCACCACGATTGGTGGCTGTCGCGGCGCGGGCGGCTGCGCCGGTGCAGCCGCCGGCGCCCACTCCAGATCGGGGAGGGCTTGCACCGGCTTCGCGCCCGGTTCCGGCACCGTCGGGAGAACGCTCGGCGGCTGGCCCGGCTGCGCCGGAACTTTCATTTCAGGTGCGGGCGTCGACGGGGGGCCGACTCGGGCCGGCTGGGGGCTCGGCAGCGCGGACCCGGCGAGGCACTGCGCGGGCCGTCCGAGCGCGCGGTGGAGCCGGAACTGCGCGCGGTTGTAGTCCGACACCGCGGCGAAGAAGTCTGCGTTTGCCTGCGCGAACGCCTGGATCGCCGCGACCGCCTCTTGCGGGCGCACCACCAGCGTCAGCGCGTCCCCGACCCGGCGCGTCTGTCCCAGCCCGTCCACGCTCTTTTGCACCAAATCGACCGCTTCCCGGAGTGCCGGTTCGGCGTCGCTGAGGCGCTGCGCCGCGGCCCGCACCTGCGCGTACGCCGTGGCCACCTCCGCCGCGACGCGGTCCTGCGTGCGGAACAGTTCCAGCGTTGCGATCTCGTGCTCCGCGCGGCGCTCGTGGACCCGCGCGCGATTGCCCAGCCCGAGCGCCGAGAACTCCCACAGCAGTTGCACGTCGATGTCGAACCGGCCGTCGAAGTTCTTGAACTCGCCGCTGCGCCCGCCGCCGAACCCGCCGTACCCGAGCGACCCGCTCGGGTTGGTGGACACGCTGCGCACCGCGAGGCTCGGCACCAGCGGGCGGATCTTCTCCTGCTTCAGCCGCGCGAGCGTGGCCCGCACCAGCGCCTGGTTGCCGGCCAGCTCCGGGCGGGCGCCGAGGGCGACCGGGATCAGGTCATCGAGCGCGACGTTCGCATCGACCACGGCGACCGGCAGCGACGGGGGCTCGGCCGGCTCGACCACCGCGGTCGGGTCGAGGCGCAGGAGGCGGG
>JBJSXS010000764.1:0-5869 GCA_046086545.1 Gemmata sp. | reverse complement strand
CATGCGCCTGCTCCGCGAGCCGCTCGGCCTCGGGCTGAACGACCCGCTGCTCACACCACTCCAGATCGCGTTCTACCGCGGGCTGTTCGGTGGCCTCGTCATGGTCGCGCTAGTGAGGCGCGCGGAGATGACGTTCCGCCGCCCGATGATCGGCATGGTTTCGGCGTTCGCGGTGATGAGCGGAATGTACCTGTCCGCGCTCGACGGACCCGCGGCGAACGCAATCTTCCTTCAGAACACCGCCCCGGTTTGGGTGTCGCTGATAGCGGTGTTCGTGCTGCACGAGCGCATCGGCCGCCGCGGGTGGTGCGCGGTCGCAATCGCGGCCGCTGGCGCCGCGGTTATCGTCGCCGGCAACTGGCCCCGCGAGCTTCCTGCGGACCCGACAGGCCCGCAGCGCGAACTGCAGGTTGTTCAGCTGCTTCTCGGCCTCGGCAGCGGGGTCGTGTACGCGGTAGTCGTGCTGTTCCTGCGTGCCCTGCGAGACCACTCCTCGGCGTGGCTCATTGGCATCAACCTGCTCGGGAGCGCCGCCGCGCTCGGGCTGTTCGTGCTGCTGACGAGCGGACCTGCGGCGTTCGCCGCCTGGCTGACAGCGCCGAGCGTCAAGCAGCTCGCGGTGCTTGTCGTGTTCGGCGCGTTTCAGATGGCGCTGCCGTACTGGCTGTTCGCCCGCGGGCTACGCACCGTGTCGCCACAAGAAGCGGCGCTCATCACCCTTATCGAGCCGTTGTTAAACCCGGTGTGGGCGTACCTCATCACTCCGGAGAAAGACACCCCGACCGTCTGGATGCTTCTCGGCGGTGCGCTGATCCTGCTCGCACTCGCGTGGGAGTATTTGCCCGGCGCCGCTGGCCCGCGCCCGAACGCGGATAACGCTGAGTTGGGGCGAGACAAGCCGGGCACGTGATGACATAATGCCGTTCTACTTCGCGCCCGCTACGGAACCTGCCATGCCGCCACTTCACCTCGCGACGTTTGAGTGCGACGTCACCCCGCCCGACGACCACCCGCTGTGCGGCGGATGGATCGCGCCCGTTCGCGGCGTCGATGACCCGCTGAAGGCGCTGGGGGTCGTGCTGCTCGGAGCCGGCAAGCCCGTCGTACTGTGTGCGGTCGATTGGACCGGCCTGCGGAACGAGGCGTTCCGCATCTGGCGAGGTGCCCTCGCGGACGCAGCCCACACAACCCCCGAACACGTCTCGTTGCACTGTGTTCACCCGCACAACTCGCCGTTCGCTGACGTGGAAGCGCAGAAACTCATCGCCGCGGCCAAGGCTCCGATCTCGCTCGACCTGAAGTATTACAGCGAGTGTGTGAAGAAGAGTGCCGATGCCCTTAAAACAGCGCTGCCGAAGGCTGTCAAATTCACGCACATCGGGACGGGCGCGTCCGAGGTAAAGGACGTGGCATCGAACAGGCGCGTTCTCGGCGATGACGGAAAGGTGAAGTTCACACGGACCAGCGCCACCAAGAGTAAAGAGGCGCGCGAGGCTCCCGTAGGACTGATCGACCCCAAACTGCGATCGCTGAGCTTTTACAACGGTGAAAAGGCGCTCGCGGCGCTGCACTTCTACGCCTGCCACCCTATGAGCTACTATGGCGACGGCCGTGTTAGCGCCGACTTCTGCGGCCTCGCGCGCCAGAAACTCGCGGACGAGACCAAAGTGTTCCAGGTCTACTTCAACGGGTGTGGCGGTAACGTCACCGCAGGCAAGTACAACGACGGCTCGAAGGAGAACCGGGTCGTTCTGCGCGACAGGATGTCCGAAGCGATGGCCGCGTCTTTGACGGGTGCCACCCGGACGGAAGTTGCTGACTTTGCGTGGCGCTTCGAGCCGGTGAAGTTGCCCCCTCGCAAGGAGGCGTCGTTTGGCGAGGAGGAAAGTAAGAAGACACTTGCGGACGAGAAGGCGGCCACGGCCAAGCGGAACAACGCCGCGTTCCAGCTCGCCTGGCTCAAGCGGCAGGACACGCCCATCGAGGTCAACTGCCTCGCGTTCGGGGAAAAGGTGCTGAACCTGTTTCTCCCCGGTGAGGCCTTTGTGGAGTACCAACTCGCGGCCCAGACGATGAGGGCCGACGCGGTGGTGAACGTCGCGGCCTACGGCGACGACGGCCCGGGGTACATCCCGACCGCGAAGGCGTACCTCGAAGGCGGATACGAGCCGACGGTCGCACTCTCCGGTCCGGACGCACAAGACATTCTGCTCGCCGCGATGCGAAAGTTGCTCAAGGCGGAAGAGAAGAAAAAACAATGAAGAACCTCATCGCGCTCGTCTGTTCGCTCGGGTTCCTCGCTCCGGTCAGCGCGGCCGATGCGCCCGCGCTCGGGTACAAGGCCGGGGCCGCGTCGAAGGTCATCACCCCCGCGGAACCGGTGTGGATGGCGGGGTACGCCTCGCGCACCAAGCCGGCCGAGGGAAAGATTCACGACCTGTATGCAAAGGCTCTTTGCATCGAAGACGCCGCCGGAAAGCGCCTGGTGCTGGTAACAACGGACCTGATCGGGATCCCGCGAACGCTCGGTGCCGCGGTCGCGGCCGAGGCGGAGAAGCGGTACGGCATCAAGCGCGACGAAATCATTCTGAGCGCTTCGCACACGCACTCCGGGCCGGTGATCCGCGAGAACCTGATCGACATGTACCCGCTCACGAAGGAGGACGCGGAGAAGGTCGGTGTGTATACGAAGCAACTTCAGGCGGACCTGATCGACCTCATCGCCGCGTGCGTGAAGAACCTCCAACCGGCCGCGCTCAAACACGGTACCGGCAAAGCCACGTTTGCCGTCAACCGCCGCCAGGCGACGGACAAGGGCGTTATCAACGGGAGCAACCCGGCGGGTCCGGTCGATCACTCGGTGCCGGTCCTCATCGCCGAGGGCAACGGCGGGAAACCGCTGGCGGTGGTGTTCGGGTACGCCTGCCACAACACCACTATCGACCTGCTGAAGTGGTGCGGGGACTACGCCGGGTTCGCACAGATCGCGGTCGAGAAGGCCCATCCCGGCGCGGTCGCGATGTTCTGGACCGGATGTGGCGCGGACGCCAACCCGCTCCCGCGGCGCAAGCTCGAACTCGCCGAACAGTACGGTAAGGATCTCGCCGACGCGGTGGCCGCCGCCGCGAAAGCGTCCAAGCCCCTTACGGGTAAGTTCGCGTCGAAGTACGAGGCCATCACCCTCAAGTTCGAATCGGTGCCCACCAAGGCGCAACTCGGGGCCGACGTATTGAGCAAGACGCTCGCGGTGCAACGGCGCGCCGAGCGCTTGCTCAGAGAACTCGATGCGAACGGCAAGATTTCCGACGAGTACCCGCACTACCCGGTTCAGACCTGGGCTCTGGGCGAACAGGTCCTCTGGGTCGCACTCGGCGGTGAGGTGGTCGTTGATTACGCGATTCGACTGAGGAAGGACATCCCGACCAGCCGCGCGATGTGGGTGATGGGCTACGCGAATGACGTGATGGCCTACATCCCAAGCGCGCGAGTTCTGAAGGAGGGCGGGTACGAGGCGGACTCGTCACAAATCTACTACGGCATGCCGGGAAAATGGAGCCCGAGCATCGAGGACGCAATCGTCGGCAAGGTGAAAGACCTTATCGCCAAGGTCGCGGAGCTGCCGAAGCCCCCCGGGGCGCTGACGCCGAAGGAGGAGCAGGCGACGTTCAAACTGCCCGACGGACTGAAGATCGGCCTTGCCGCCAGCGAACCGGATGTGGTTGATCCCGTCGCAATGTGCTTTGACCCTAAAGGGCGCATCTTCGTCTGCGAGATGCGTGGATACCCAAACGGTGGCGTCGGCACCGGTAACGAGACGCGCGGCAAGATCAAGTGCCTGGAAGATAAGGACGGTGATGGCGTCTTCGAAACCGTCACGACCTTTGCGGAGGGCCTCCGGTTCCCGATGGGCGTGATGTCCTACAAGGGCGGGTTGCTGGTAGCGGTCGCCCCCGACCTGCTGTACCTCGAAGATACCGACGGAGACGGTAAGTGTGACAAGACCACCGTCCTGTACACCGGGTTCAACCTCGCGAACATTCAGCAGATGGTGAACAGCCTCCAGTGGGGCCTGGACAACTGGGTGTACGGGGTCTGTGGCAGCGACGGCGGCACCGTCACGTCTCCCCAGAAGAAAGACATGCCGGCGGTGTCGCTGCGCAACCGCGGGTTCCGCTTCAAGCCGGACGTGCCCGGGAGCCTCGAACCCACCAGTTCCGGCGGCCAGTACGGGCTCACCGCGGACGACTATCAGCGCTGGTTCACCGCGACCAACAGCCAGCACCTCCGGCAGATCGTGCTTCCGGAGCACTACCTGAGGCGTAACCCGTCGCTGCCCGTCACCGCGGTCACGCTGGACATCCCCGAACACGGAGCCGCGGCGAAAGTGTTCCGCATCAGTCCGTTCGAGCCGTGGCGCGTCGAGCGCACCACCCGCCGTGCCGGCGCGCCCGACGCGAAGCGGTTCCCGTCCACAGAACTGGTGCCCGGCGGGTACATCACGTCCGCGTGCAGCCCGCTGATTTACACCGCTGAACTGCTACCGAAGGAGTACCGCGGGAACAACTTCGTGTGCGACCCCGCGAACAACATCGTTCACCGCGAGTTCGTGAAGGAGAAGGGTGGCGCGTTTACGGCGGTGCGGGCGTACGAGGACAAGGAGTTTTTGGCCTCGACCGACAACTGGTTCCGCCCGGTCGATCTGAAGACCGGGCCGGACGGGGCAATCTACCTGCTCGACTTTTACCGTGAGGTGATCGAAACGCCCCTGTCGCTGCCCGAGGACATCAAGAAACAACTGAACCTCGAAAGCCGCGG
Organism: Gemmata sp.; assembly: GCA_046086545.1. Taxonomy (GTDB): domain Bacteria; phylum Planctomycetota; class Planctomycetia; order Gemmatales; family Gemmataceae; genus Gemmata. The sequence goes on along the minus strand of JBJSXS010000764.1, from coordinate 1,054 downwards.
CCGCGGCCGCATCTGGCGCATCGCGCCCACGGACTTTAGGCCCGCGAAGTTCCCGGACCTCCACGCACATTCGGCGAAGCAACTGGCGGACGACCTTGCCAGCGCGAACCCGTGGCACCGGCTCACCGCACAACAACTCCTCATCGAGAAGCAGGAACGGGGCGCTGCGGCCCGAGTCCGCGAACTGCTGCCGAACGCAAAGGGTACGCCGCGTGTCGCGAACCTGCTATGGGCGCTACACGGACTCGGCGTACTGGAACCGGCCGATCTCAGCGAGGCCTTCACCGACCCGGAAGCCGGCGTTCGCGAGCAGGCACTGCGGCTGTCAGAGCCGTTTCTCGCGACCTCCGCACAACTCAGGGCGCGGGCGTTGACCCTCGCAGTCGACCCGTCGCCCCGGGTGCGGTTCCAACTGTCTCTGTCCGCGGGCACGCTACCACCGACTGAGGCCGCTCGGGTAGTCGGCCAGATCCTCGAGCAGGACGCAGCGGACCCGTGGACCGTCACCGCTGCGCTCAGTTCTGCCGGCGCGTGCGGGTTCGAACTCCTCGAAGCACTCACCGCGAAGGGCAAGCAACCGAGCGCGTCGGTTGTGGCCCGATTGTCTGCGATGATTGGAGCGAAGGGCGAGGTCAAGCAGATCGCTCGCGCCCTCGAACTGGTGGCCAGCGGCGCGGACCCGATGGTTCTAGACGGGTTAGGGCAGGGGATGAGAGCCTCCGCGAACCCTCTACCGGTCTGGTGGGCAAACCCGCCCGCCGAAGCAAAGGACGCGATGGCAAAACTCCGCCAGCGCTTCGATGCCGCCGCGAAACTCGCGCGCGAGGAGAAGGCCGAATTGGTTCAGCGTGTGGCCGCCGCCAATTTGCTCGCGTATGGGCCCTTCGAAATTGCCAGCAGCGCGCTACCGGAACTGCTTTCGGCGGCGACCCCGGGCGACGTGCAGCAGGCCGCGATCAAGGCACTCGCGTCGCATCTTGACCCGAAGGTCGCGGAACTGCTGCTGAAAGGGTGGGCAGGCTACTCGCCGGCAACGCGGCGCGAGGCGCTCGAC
>JBJSXS010000763.1:0-2474 GCA_046086545.1 Gemmata sp. | reverse complement strand
AGGGCGTGGCCGCCGTGAGCCGCGACACCGGCGTGCCGGTGATCTTCGGTGTGCTCACCTGCGACACGCTGGAACAGGCGGTCCACCGCGCCGGGGCGAAGGCCGGCAACAAGGGCTTCGAGGCCGGTGTGTGCGCGGTGGAGATGGTGAACCTGCTGTCAAAACTGCCGTCTTGACGTCAGGCCACGTCGCGCTCGCTGAACAGGGTGGTGCCGCGAAGCTTGAACGCGGCGATGCGCCCGTCCGGCAGCGCCTCCGCGTCCGAAAAGACCAGCCGGAGCGGCGTGCCGGGCGGCCCGGGCGGCACCTCCACGTTCACTTCGATCGGCTCGTCGCAGCGGAGCGGTACTGCGGCCACCTCGCTCGCCCCGCGGAACACCCTCAGCACCGAGTCGCGGGCGGGCACGCCGGCGAGGTACAGCGGGCCGCCCGGGTGCGCCACCGTGAGTTCCGGCCCGAGCCACAGGTCCGGCTCCAGCCGCACCGGTTCGGGTCCCGCCCGCCGCGCCAGGCGCCGCGGGTCCAGAAGGCCGAGCAGGTGCCCGACCAGCAGCCGGGGGAGCCCCCGGGGCCACCCGTCGCGCAGGGCGCGGAGCGCGCGCCACCGGCTCAGCCCGACGCGGTACCGCAGGTGGTGCCACCCCTGGCACGCGTGCAGGATGTGCCCCTGGTACCGCCGGGTCCACGGCCGCCGGTTGAAGACCGTCGTGTACAGCCACAGGTTGATGTGGTGTGAGCTCACGTACCCGGCGTGCCGCCGCGACACGTCGAACAGCTCCTGGTAGAACTTGCGCTGGTGCGACTCGGCTTTGCCGCCGCCGCTCGACTTCGACTGCTGGTGGATGCGGGTGTGCGCCAGCACGTCCGGGATGTGCTCCATCGCGCCCGCGGCCCGGTCCACCCGCAACCAGTAATCGTAGTCCATCACCAACTGGAGCGACTCGTCGAACGGCCCCACGCGGTCCGCGATTCGCTTGCGCCAGAACGCCGCCGGCTGGCTGATGCAGCAGTTCTCGACCAGCCGGTCGAACGAGTACTCCGCGGTCGGGTACATGTTGAGGTACCGCCCGCTCGCGTCGATCATGGCGTCGCGGCCGTACACCAGGTCGCACCCCGGGCGCGCCCGAAAGTGCTCCACCACGCGTCCCACCGCGCCGGGGCGGAGCAGGTCGTCCGAGTTCAGGTAGGTGCGGACCTCACCGGCCGCCTGGGCCATGCCCTTGTTGATCGCGTGCGTCTGGCCCCGGTCCTTCTCCGACACCCATTTAACCCGGTCGCCGTAGCTCTTCAGGACGGCGACCGTGTCGTCGGCGGACCCGCCGTCGATGACGCGGTAGTCGATGTGCGGGTAGTCCTGTGCCAGTACGCTCTCGATGGTCTGCTTGATGTACGCGCCCTGATTGAATGATGGCGTAACGATGGACACGGTGGGCGGCGTCTCGACGCGCACCGCGGGGCGCGTCGCGCGGTCCAGCACCCGGGCGAACGCGCCGAGCAGTGCGCCGGCGGCCGCGCCCGGCTCGGCGGGCAAAGCGAACACGTCGGTGCGGGTCCACGGGTCGGCCGCTAGCTGCTCACACAGGGCGTCCGTCGGGACCGCGACGGCGCCGGCGCCGGTCAGACACGCGTGCAGGTTCCGCCGTGCGGTGACCCGACCCGCGTCGAGCCGCTCCGGGCCAGCGCCCGCTGGCCCGTCGGCCACGCAGATGATCTGCCGGGCGAGCGGGAACGCGGCGAGCGCGTCTTCCACGGTGGTGCGCACGACGAGGTCGAAGTCGCCGTCGTAGGTGACCTGGTCCTGAAGTTCGGCCGGGAACCGGGGCGCAGAAAGTGTGCGACGGCTGACGTTCGGACGGTCCACGAACAGGTGGTGGTTGAAGACGGTGTGAAACAGGACGTAGGTGTTCGCGTTGTCCCGCTCGAACAGCGCGCCGAGCGCGTCGCGCACCCACGCCGCCGGGCCGGTGTCGGTGGGTGCGAGCCGCCGCAGGTCGATCCCGATCTTCATTGGTGCTGTCCCGTCCGTGGGGTGGCGCGCCGCGGAAAGGATAAGTCGCGCGCGCCGGCGCGGTCAAGTCGAACCGCGGGCGGCCGGCCGGTCTTGGTCACTGTCCCGGCGAGCGGAGCAAGAGGTTAACCGCACGGGGGTCATTTCACGTCGCGCACGCACCTGAACCCGGTGTGGTTCGCGCTGCTGTCGGGCGGGTTCTTGTCGCGCGCGCTGGGCAGGTACCGGCGGCAGTACCGGTCGTCGCACAGGAACGAGCCGCCGCGCCGCACCTTCTGCGGCTGCGCTTCGCCCTCGATGCCCGGGATGCCCTCCGCGGGGCCGCGCGGGTTCTCCTTCGGCGCCGCCGCGTAGTACCCCGGGTCGTACCAGTCGGAGCACCACTCCCACGCGTTTCCGCTCATGTCGTACAGCCCGTAGCCGTTGGGCGGGAAGCTCTTGACGGGCGACAGCCCGGCGAACCCGT
>JBJSXS010000762.1:0-4015 GCA_046086545.1 Gemmata sp. | reverse complement strand
GCTGGCGCGCCGCACCTGCTGGCGCGCCGCTGGAGCGTCACGGCGCCAGGATGTGCTTGCCGTCCTCGAACTGCTTGTGGCACGCGTTGCAGTGCCCGAGCATCGCCTCGTAAGCCTTCTTCGTCGCGGCGAAATCTTTCGCTTTCGCGCTCCTCACCATGTCCGCACCGGCGTCGAGCGACGCGATGCTGTGCTTGTTCCAGTCGGCCGCGCTCTTGTCCGGTTGCCGGGTCAGCAGCAGGTTCCCGCCTTCCGCGAGGATGAGCGCGTCGCCGCGGATCGCCTTCCACCCGGCCGCGTCCTTCGGTTCGGCCGCCATCGCGGTCTTGAGCCGCTTGTACGGCCCTTGAAACACGCCTTCCATAAAGTCGTGCATGTTCACCGGGACCGGCTTCAGTTCCGGTGCCTTGTCCGCGGCACGGGCCCGGTTCGGGGCGGCGCTCGGCGCGATGAGGCCGACGAGGGCGAGCGTGGTTAGGGGCGCGAAACACGCGATGCGGCGCATGGTGCCGTCTCCGAACTGGGTTAGGTATGGCGGTAAGATATGCGGGCGGTGTGCCGTGCGGCAGCGAAATCACTCCGGGCGCGTTGCGACGCACGTGATGCAGTCGGCGCCGCCGACGGCGTAACACAGCCACGCGGCTAGGCGCGCGGTCGGCTTCCAGCGCAGCACCGCGGTCAGCGGCGGGGCCTGGCCGGTCCGCTCGGCCAGGCGGGCGCTGGAGCGGAGCCAGTCGCTGTGCCGCAGTTGGCGCACCGGGTCCGCGCGGAACCCCGCGGCCGTGAGGATCGCGCCGAGGGTCTTCGGCGTGAAGTGTGTCAGGTGCCGGGGCAGGTCGAGCCCGAACCAGTTCCGCCCGAACACGCGGTACGGGACGCTCGCGAGGTTCGGGGTCGCGACGATCAACTTCCCACCCGGCACGAGCAGCTCGAACGCGGCGCGCAGGACGTCGAGTGGCAGGTGAGCGTGTTCGAGCGAGTGCCACATCGTGATGACATCGAACGATCCGGGCTGCAGGTCGGCGTGCGGGAGCGTGCCGACGAGCGCGGGCAGGCCGTGAACCTCGCGCACCTGATCAACAGCCCGCGCGCAGGCATCGAGGCCGGTCACCCGCCAGCCGCGGTCGGCCATCGTCTTGAGGTACCCGCCGGAGCCGCACCCGAAGTCGAGGAGGCGCCCGGGACCGGGCCACGGCAGCACCCCGCGGCGCTCCGCGCACGGGCGCCCCGACAGCCGCGCCCAAAACGGCCGGGCCGCGCGGCGCCGGCGCGCGTCGGGCGCCATCCGGTGCGGGCTGTAGTCGGCCGGGTAGAACGTCCCGATTGACCGCGCGCTGGGCCGCGGGTTGGTGTAGCTCAGACCGCACCCCGCACACGTGACGACCGCGAACACGAGCCCGGTGCTCGGCGGCGGGAGCGGGTCCGCCGCTTCCAGCACCGGCGCGCCCGCGTCGGCCCCGCACAGCGGGCACGCCGTCTCCTCCCACGCCACAGTAGGCTCGACGGTGCGCGCGCTGGTCATTGCGGCGGACGCGGTGCGGTCGGTCATGGCGAGTGCGGCCCAGTCCGGGTGCGAAGGGCGGGACGTACGCCCGAACTTACCCCGGGGCGGTTTCGCGCGTCAACCGCACCTGCGCCCCCTACAATTTCGCGGAAACCCAGGAGCTCCCCCATGCGACCGGTGTGTATGACTGCCGCACTGTGCGTACTCGCCACACTCTCCTGTGCCGATGGTCGGGCACAGGAGAAGAACAAGTTGCCGGACCCAGTGCTCAAGGCGCTGGAGAAGGCGCCGCAACTCGAACTCTACTCGCTCGCGGACGATCAGAAGGAGAAGGGCGACTGGCACGGGTGCAAGGTGCTCGGGCAAACGACCGTGAAGGGCGACGACGCGAAGAAGGTCCTGACCGCCCTCAAAAAGGGCGTCGAGGACGGCACCAGCGGCGCGCGGTGTTTCATCCCCAGGCACGGGGTCCGCGTCGTTCACGACAGGCAGACGTACGACCTCGTGATCTGCTTCGAGTGCCGCTGGGTGTACGTGTACACCGGGGACAACGACAAACCACTGGTACTCGTTACGTCAGAGGGGCCGCAGAAGCAACTCAACGACCTCTTGGCAGTGGCGAAGGTGCCGACGGCGAAACCCGAGAAGAAGGACGGTAAGTGAGCGAATCCGCTCACGAGGTCACGAGTCATGTGAGAGGCGCGGCCTCGCGAGCAGCTTCAGCGGACGGTCTTCGCGATGTCCTCGGGCCAGTCCAGGTCGCTGCCCGCTTTCACGAGTTGAGCCTGGTAGTCGGCGAGAAGTTTCGCGTCCTTGCGCACCTGCCGCGGCGCCTTCTTCCGCGTCAGGCAGAACGCGGCCAGTTCGCCAACGGCCTCGCCGATGCTCCACTCCACGGGGTGCAGCCGGTAGCAGCCGTTGGTGATGTGCGTGGTGCCCAGGTTCTTGCAGGCGGGTGAAAGGTTTTCGACGCGCTCGGGGATCAGAGCGCCGAGCGGGATCTGGAACGGCAGCGAACTCACGTCGATGTAGTTGTCGCCACCACTGGAAGGGTGCAGGTCGATTCGGTAGCTGCCAGTGCCCACGCTATCCGTGAACTTCTCCGCGGCGAACTCCCCCGGCCTTTTGCCGAGCAGTTTTGACCGCGCGTCGACGCCGACGTGGTTCTCCGTGACGGTGAACAGCGCCTTGATGCGCCGGCTCTCGCGCACGTAGGGTGCCATCGCCAACCCGTCGCCGCCCTCGGTGCCGCAGACATCGCCCCGGAGCCGCAGGCCCCTCCAGCCCTCTTTCTTGCCGCCCGGGCGCGGGGCCTCGGTTTGCATCCAGTACAAGAGGCACTCGCTCAGGCGGCGCCCGCCGGCGTGGTGCGCGGCCCCGTCCTTGCCGTTGTCGTACAGGTTGCCCAGCCAGTAATCGTTCTGGGGCCAGTTGACGAGGCACACGTCGCTCGCGCCCTCGAAGTTGTCGCGCGCGACGATCCGGCGGTACGTCCAGAGGTTCAGGCCCTTGGTCGCGGCGCCGGTCGGGTCGAAGCCGACCGCGCGCGGCTTCAGCGTCCTGGGGTCCGACATCTCCCACGCCAGCAGGCCCCCGGGCCACGCGGGGTCCATCTTGGGCACGTAGTCGCGCCACTGCCTGTAAGCCGCCGGCTTCTCGATGGTGTTGTCCGCGTCCGGCTCGTAGTCGATTGCGAAGCAGACCGTGAACGCCTGGTGGTTCTTCGGCTGGGCCACGTCCGGCGCGTGCGGCTCTTTCGTGTCGCGGTTCGGTTCCGCGCCGCTGACGTACTCGACCTTCGCGAGCGGGAGCAAATCGCCAGTTTCGGTCGCGTCCACGAAGTGAGGTGCGAGCAGCGTCAGGGGGGTCGCGCGGGCGTCCCCTGTGACGGCGGTAATGGTGTCGCGGTCCGTCTCGACCTTCCATGCGCGGAACGGTTGAATCAGTTTGACGCGCCCGGCGGTGACGTGGGGTGCGAGCATTTCCAGCAGCACGGCGAGCGCCACCCGCGGCTCGTGGCACAGCTTCGAGACGCTCCCGTTGCCCGGGTTGAGGAGCTTCGCGCCGGCCGCGGCTTCGGTCAGTTTGTAGTTGCGCTTGTAGTAGTCGCGGACCTTCGCGCGGAAGGTGCGGTAGGTCTTCGTGCTGCCGCGCTCCTCGATCCACGGGTGCTCGTCGGGCGGGACCGCTTGTGACGTGAGCTGCCCGCCGATCCAGTCGTACTCTTCGGTGAGAATCACCTTCAGCCCGTTGCGCGCGGCCGCGAGCGCGCACGCCACCCCGCCCACGCTCCCCCCGATGATGACCAGATCGGCCTGAAGTTCGCGCGGGGCCCTAGCGTCCGGACGCGCGTGAACGGGCAGCAACTGCGCGAACGGGGTGAAGGCCGGCAGCGCGAGGAAGGTGCGTCGGTTCATGCGGAGCCCTCGATCAACACCACAGGGTACCAAACCGTGAGCCGCGCGCCGAAGTCAGGTGCGCCAGGTTACCCTCCGAGGGCGCTCCCCTGGC
>JBJSXS010000761.1:0-2317 GCA_046086545.1 Gemmata sp. | reverse complement strand
CATACACACGCGGTGGGCCACAAGGCCGCCGGTGATGCTCTCCGCGGTCGCCAGTGTCCTCCGCTTTTCGTGCAGCAGGCGCACCACCACGTCTTGTAGCTCCTCGTCCTCGGAACCGAACACGAGCTCTCCGAGCCGCTCGCGGATGGTCGCCTCCACTGGGCGTATTTGGGCCTCGGCTTCGGGCAGCGTGGCCGCGTGCGCGAGGATGCGGAGCGACACCACCGCGTCGCTCACGGTGATGCCCACCTCGGGGACGTGCCCGCGGCGAGTGAGGTCGAGCAGCTTCGCCTCGACGGCCGATTCGCCGGTGCCGAAGGTGTTGAGCTTCCGCTGGATAAACACCCCGCCGACGCCTTCCAGCGTGAGGAGCCGTGGTCGCACCTGCTCCGCGAACATCCGGTACATCTCGGACGGCACGCCGGGCATCGCGATGACGGTGGCCTTGCCGACACGCGCCCAGATGCCGGGCGCGGTGCCGCACACGTTGAAGACCGCCTCGGCGTTCGCCGGGATCAGCGCCTGAACTTGGTTGCGGTCGGGCATCACGCGCCCGCGCTTCGCGAACATCTCCGTGATGTGCGCGAGGGAGCCGGCGTGTTCGACCAAGTCCACGCACGCGACGGCAGCGATTACTTCGCGTGTGAGGTCGTCTTGCGTCGGGCCCAAGCCGCCCGTGCTGATGACGAGGTCGGCGCGCTCGGTCGCCAGTTTGAAGCACGCGATGTTGTCGTTCAGGTCGTCGCCCACGGTGGTGTGGAACGCGACCGGCAGCCCGATCTCCGCGAGCCGCCTGCTGAGCCACTGGCAGTTGGTGTCGAGGTTCTGACCGCTGGTCAACTCGGTGCCGATGGAGATGATTTCGACCTTCATTGAAGGGCTCCGGAGTTGGGCTTGCCCGGGCGAAATTCGAACGCTATGCCGTGCGGCACTATGAAGACAACTTATAGGCTCGTCACAGCCGCGGCGCTCGCCGCGGCCGGGGTGACTGTGTACGCGCAGCTCCCGGACCTGAAGTCGCCGCCGCCGCCGCCGACCGCAGCCTGGGGCGATCCCGGGCCCGAGGTGCCCCGGCTGGCGCTGCCGCCCATCACAACGCCGCCGGACGAACCGCTGGTGATGCCGGGCCTGCCGTCGCGCCCGACGGAAAAATCGGACAAGCGTAATACGCCCGCGCTGCCGCCGGTGTCGCTGGCGTCCGCGAAGGAGCCGGTGCTGCCGCCGGTGCCTGCTACTCCCGCGGTTCCGCTGCCGCTGCCCTCGGCGGCGCCCGCGGTTCCGGTGTCGCCGGCGATTCCCGCGCCCGTCGCGAACAGGCCCCCGGTCGAACCGCTAATCCCGCCGCTCCCGACGCCGACCCCGAAGGTCGCGCCCGAACCCGTGCCCGCGCCGCTGCCGGTGCCAACGCCCAAGCCGCCGACGGGTCTGGTACCGCCGCCGGCACCGCTGCCGTCCGCACCGCCGGTGCTGCAACCGCCGGTGCAACCGGTGCCCGCCCCGAGCAACACGGGCGCGAGCGCTACCCCGACCACGCACCCGGACGCGGTCGTCAGCGACAGCAAGTACGTCGTGCTGAAGGACGACAAGATCATCGAGGGGCCGGTGAGCCTGCGCGGCGACGTGGTGGTCGTGCGGCAGGGCTCGCTCGACCGGCCGTTCAGCAAGAGTCAGGTGCAGTTCGTCGCGGACAGCAAGGACGACGTGTACCGGTTCATGCTCGCGAAAGTGCCGGCCGACGACACGGCGGCCCGGCTCGGGGTCGCGCGGTGGTGCATGTTCGCCGGGCTGCGCGAGCAGGCGCTGGTGGAGGCGCGCGAGATTGAGAAGCTCCAGCCGGGCCACGCGGGCGCCGCGGCACTCGCCCGGTCGCTGGAACTGTCGCTGAAACAGTTCCCGTCAGCGAAAGCACCGAAGATGGAGCTGCCCGCGCGGCCCGCGTTCCCGGTCGATCTGAAGACCGCGCCGATGCCGCCGGTCGCTCCGGACCCCGAACCGGACGTGACCGCGGAGGCCGCGAAGCAGTTCGCCACGCGCGTGCAGCCGTTCCTCGCGAACCAGTGCGCCGAGTGCCACGCGACGCCCGACGCCGGAAAGTTTCAGCTCGTGCGCGTCGATCCCGGCGCCGCGACACCGCAGGCAACACGCGCCAACCTGCGTGCGGTCGCGAACCTGCTCCGCAAGGACGATCCGGTGTCCAGCCCGCTCCTCGCGTACGCCCTCAGCGCGCACGGCACGCAGAAGGTGCCGGCGGTCGCGTCGCGGCAGGTGGCAGCGTACCAGCCGCTCGAAGCGTGGGTGGCGCTCGCGGTCGGCGCGC
>JBJSXS010000760.1:0-2148 GCA_046086545.1 Gemmata sp. | reverse complement strand
GCCGACGCGGTGACCGAACTGGCCGCCCGGGTGCCGGTGCCGGCGCCGACCGCGGCCGCGACTCTCGCCACGTGGGTCGGCGACCTGGGCAGTGAGGACTTCCTCACCCGCGAGGCGGCGGCCAAGGCGCTGGATAAGGTGGCGGGCGAGGCCGCGCCGCTGTTGCGCGCCGCGGCCGAGAAGTCGCCGAGCGCCGAGGTGCGCAAGGCCGCCGCCGAGCTGCTCGGCCGGGCCGAAGCCCCGCCCACCCGGCCCGACGACCTGAAGGTGCTGCGCGCGGCCGAGGTGCTGGAGCAACTGGGCACCCCGGCCGCGCGGGCGCTGCTGGAAAAGTGGGCCGCCGGCCCCGCCGGGCGCCGCGCCACAGCCGAGGCGAAGGCCGCCCTCGAGCGCTTGAAAGAAGCCGGCGCGAGGTGACTCGCGCGGCGCCAACCAGTGGGTGAGTCAACACTGCCCCGGGCGGCGGCCCGGGCGCGTGCGTGTACACCGGCCCGGAGCAGCACCTTGATTCGCACACCCCTTCTCGCGCTCGCCGCCCTCGCGCTCTCGGGCCCGGGCGCGCGCGCCGCGCCGCCGGACGTCGCGGACCTGTTCCCGGCGGACACCCTCGTGTACGCCGAGTTGCACGGCCCGGCCGAACTCGGGCCGCAGCTCGCGGCGCTGTTCAAGGGCACGCTCCTGGAAGACGACATCCCGCTCGTGCACGGGAAGAAGGACGGGGCCAAGACGCTCGGCGAACTCAAGGGGCACCACGACCTCGCGCGGCTCGCGCTGCTGCTGTCGCCCGAGGTGCTGAGCGAGTTCCGCAAGCTCGGCGGGGTCGCGCTGGGGCTGACCGGGTTCAACGCGCAGGGGCGCCCGGAACTGGCGCTAGCGGCCCTCACCGGCGACAGCGCCGCGGCCGGGCTCGCGGCCCGCGCGTTCGTCACCGCCACGCCCACCCTCAGAAGGGTCGGGGAGGTGTCCGCGGTGCCGGTGTTCCAGCACCGCGCGCCGGTCGTTCAGTACGACCCGATCGGCGCCCCGAAGCTCGGCGCGGAGAAGCCCAAAGAGGGGGCGTACGAGTTCACGGCCGCGTACACGCCCGGGCTGTTCGTGGTCGGCACCAGCAGGGCCGCGCTCGCGCCGGTGGTCGCGCGGTTCAAGGGCGAGGCGAAGGGCGGTTTGACCGCGGCGGACGGGTTCAAGGCGGCCGCGGCCGAGTACCGCAAGCCGGGGCTGTTCTTCTACGCCGACGCGGCCGCGTACTTCGCAAAGGACGCCGCGGCGGCCCCGCTGCGGGCCGCGACCGGCGGCGGCTCGGAACCCGACCCGCTCGCGTGGCTCAAGCTGACGTGCAACCCGAAGGCGCTCAGGGCGGTCGCCGGCGGCGCGCGGCTCCGCGCCGATGGCTTGGAGTTGACCGTGGGCCTCAAGCTCGACCCGGCGCAGAAAAGCCCTCTCGGGGACTTCCTCGGCGCGGCCGGAGCGAAGGCCGACGCGCTGCACCACGCGCGCAAGCCGGCGGCGCTCGCGGCCACGGTGGGCCTCCCCGCTAAGGACCGCGGCGCCGCGGCGCTGGCCCTGCTCGACGCGCTCGCGAAGTGCGGCGGCGAGCTCGGCCGGCTCCCGGGCGACCTGGTCAAGGACATCGACGCCAGGTACAAGTCGTCGGTGAAGGACGAGGCGCTCGCGAAGGTCCGTGCCGTCACCGTGATCGTGCCCTCGAAGCAAGACCTGCCCAAGGGCGCGACCCCGCTCCCGGTGCTCGTGTGCCACGCGGAGGACGCGGCCGCGGCGACCGCGCTTGAGGCGTTCGTGCCGCGACTGGTGGCCGAGATCGCGGGCGACAAGGAGCCGGCTCAGCCCTCGTCCGAGACGATCGACGGGGTGAAGGTCTACTCGCTGGCGGGCACCGGCCTGCCCTGGGCGGCCGCGACCCACTTCGCGCGCAAGGGCGCGGTGCTCGTGGTCGGACTCGACCGCAAACTGGTCGCGGCGGCGGTCACCCCGGACGCGGCGAACTCGGTGGCCGGTGACAAGGGGCCGCCGCTGCCGCCGGACGCGCCGCTCGTGGGGGCCTTCAGCCTGGGCGAGGTGCTGACCGCGTTCGAGCCGCAGCCGGCGGGCGGCGCCGGCCCGGTGAAACCGGTCGAGCCGCCGCGCCCG
>JBJSXS010000759.1:0-2277 GCA_046086545.1 Gemmata sp. | reverse complement strand
CTCGCACTGGTGCCCGCGGTAGCTGATGAAGTGCCCGCAGCAGAACGTGAGGTGGTCCTTGGTGACGCGGACGGTGAAGCGCTCGGTCGGCATGATTACAGCCAGTCTGGGACGTTCCACCGGAACGGGGCGGAGAGGGTTACCTTATTCTCCCTGAGCGCGACGAACAAGCACGCGGTGATCAGGTCCGCGGTGGTCCCCGGGTTTAGCTTGTTGCCGTCGCTGCGCAGGTGCCTGTCGAGCGCGACACCTGCGGCCCGCCCTTCGGCGGTCGCGATTCCGCCCAGCGCGAGCGCCTCTCGGGCGCGCCGTTGCACATCTTCCGCCGCCGCGCGGCCCCTCTTCCGCGCGATGAGCGAGTCGGGGAAAGTGGCGAGCCACCGAAATTGCGAATCGATGATCGCGGCCTCGACACACCCGAACCCGGCCAGCGCTCTGGTAAATGCCGGCACCCCGAAGTCGAACACGTCAGCGAAGCCGTTCGCGTACTGCCGCGCGACCATGTCGCGATCCGCGGCGAGCCTCATCGCTTCGAGTAGCGTGACGGTCGGTTTCTCGCGCACATCCTGCTGCGGTGCGTTGCCGAGCCCGCCGGGGTTCGCCGCGAGGACGGCTCGGTACACCAGTTCGGCGTCCAGAACCGTGAGTTCGGAGAGTTGCTGGGCTACAGATGTTCGCAGGTCGGGCGTCAGAGGCGTTCGCGGGGTACCGCGCATGAGCGGAACGAGCAGCAGGGCGATCCCGAGGTTGGTGTTACTTCCGACACACTCTTTGGTTTCAGTAACGGCGAGATACACCGACCGACCGACCGACCTGTGCGGTTCCGATTCGGTGGTCGGCTGTGTTCCGGTTGAAAATGACCAATTCAGAACCGCGCCGCTCAGCACAAAGTCCATGAACTCCGTGTCGGCGAAAGACGCGCCCGGGTGGACGTTGCCGACCTTCCGCGAACTTGCTTCCCAGCAACAAGCGGCTTGCGCCATGAACCCGGCCGACAGGCTTGCGCTCATGGCTCACCATCCGCGACAAGGCGCACGACTTCCTTCGCGACATCAACGCCGCACGCGTGCGCGAGCGCCTTCCACCCGGGGACGGCGTTTACCTCGATCACGTACAACTCGCCGTTCGGCCCGGGGAGCAGGTCCACGCCCGCGACCGGAGCGCCGACCACTTCCGCAGCCCGGAGCGCGAGGGCGGCTTCGCGGTCGCTCAGGGCGACGCGCTCGGCGGTGCCGCCTTGCGCGACGTTCGTGCGCCAGTCGTTGGCCGCGGTGCGGCGCATCGCCGCGAGCACGCGGTTCCCCAGCACGAACGCGCGCAAGTCCCACCCCGGGTGCCGCACGAACTGCTGAAGGTAGATCACCTGCCCGGTATGCTCCAGCACGCGGAACGTGCGCCACGCGGTCTCCTCGTCGGTGACACGCACCATCCCGCGGCCCTCGGACCCGAACAGCGGCTTCAGCACCACGTCTCCGCCCAATGCCGCGAACGCGCTCATCGCGTCGTCGCTGCGCTGGCACACGGCGGTACGCGGCGTCGCGATCCCGACCCGGGCGAGCCTCGCGGTGGTGAGGTACTTGTCGACGCACACCTCGACCGCGCGCGGCGGGTTCACCACTCGCAGCCCCCGTACCTGCGCTTCGTGCAGCAGGTCCATGCGGAACACGACCTGCTCGAGCGACCCGGCCGGCATCGTGCGCACCAGCACCGCGTCGAACCCCGCGAACGCGTAGCCGGTGCCAGCTTCGTTGGAGCCCAGCGCGCGGAAGTCGAGCGGCGTTGCCACGTGGCCGAGTTCGCCCGACGCGCGCACGAGGTCTTGCACGTGCCAACCGCTCCCGCCGGAGAGGATCGCGATGTTCATTCGCCCAGTCCGAACGAGCGGCGGAGCAGGGCGGGTTCGACCTTGCCGAACCGGTGGCAGCGGCCGGTCTTCAGGTTCCGGAACTCGACCTCCGCGGGGGAGAACAGCATGGGGTCAATCTTGTAGAAGTCGCCGCCGTAGTTGCCGAACACCTCCGCGAACGGCTTACCGTGATCCCGCGACGCGGACGAGGGCACCTTCGGCCCGAGCGCTTCGAGCACCTCGTCGTCCGTGCGAACCCAGAGCGTGACTTTTGCACCGTATAGGATCGCGTCGTTCGTGCGGCCGATGGCGACCAGATCATCCGCGGGCACCGGGGGCACGGGAGCGGCGCCATGGCCCGCGACGATCCGCGAGAGGTCGAACGACAGGTCGTGAAGCTTGTGCAGTGCCGTCTCCACCGACCTCGCGAC
>JBJSXS010000758.1:0-3008 GCA_046086545.1 Gemmata sp. | reverse complement strand
AGCTCGACAAGCTCATCGAGGACGAGCTCGCGCAGGCCATGGGCGACTTCGACGTGACCAAGACGGTCGCGGCCGCCGAAACGGTGCAAAAGCCCCGCGCCGCGGGCACCGTGGCCGGCGGGAAGAAGGTCGGCGTTGTGGTCGGCGTCCACGGCAACGACGTGTTCGTCGAGGTGCCCGGCGGGCGCAGCCAGGGCGTGCTGCCGCTCCAGCAGTTCGAGGGGCGCAGACCCGCGGTCGGCGAATCGGTCGAGTTCGACATCGACCACTACGACGCCGCCGACGGGCTGCTGATCCTCACGCGCGAGGGCTCCACGCAGGTCGTACACGACTGGTCGCAGGTCAGCTACGGCATGATCGTGGAGGCGAAGGTCACCGGCACCAACAAGAACAAGACGGGCCTCACCGTCGAGGTGGCGGGCATCAAGGGCTTCCTCCCGGCGAGCCAGCTCGACCTCTACCGCGTCGAGAACATCGACCAGTTCGTCAACCAGCGCCTCAAGGTGATGGTCGCCGAGGTGAACCCGGACGAGCGAAACCTGATCGTGAGCCGCCGCGCGGTGCAGGAGCGCGAGAAGCAGGCGAAGGCGGACGAGTTCTGGAAGAACGTGCAGGAAGGGCAGGTGATCAAGGGCATCGTGCGGAGCATCAAGCCGTTCGGCGCGTTCGTGGACCTGGGCGGGGCCGACGGCCTCATCCCGGCGAGCGAGTTCTCGTGGCAGCGGGTCGCCGACCTGAACGAGTTCGTGAAGGTCGGGCAGCAGGTGGAGGTGAAGATCAACCGCATCGACTTCGACGCGCGGAAGATCGGCCTCAGCATGCGGCAACTGACGGTCAGCCCGTTCGAGGAGTACGCCAAGACGACTCAGGCCGGCGCCCGCGTCCCGGGCAAGGTGACGCGCATAGCCGACTTCGGCGCGTTCGTGGAACTCGCGTCAGGCGTCGAAGGCCTGATCCACATCTCGGAGCTCTCCACCCAACGCGTGCGGCGGGTGCGCGACGTGCTCAGCGAAGGCCAGCCGGTGATCGTCGAAGTCCTGAGCTTGGACGCGACGACGCGCCGGATCGCGCTGAGCCTGAAGAAGATCGCGACCGAGGAGGAGGCCGCGGCCGAGACCGCGGAGCAGGCCGAGCACGAGGCCGCGCTGAAGGCCGCGGCGGAAGTCATGGCGAACCGGCCGCACAACCCCAACCTGCGCGGCGGCACCGGCGGCCCGATCCGGTTCGACACGCAGTGACCGGTCAGGCGCCCGGGCTTCTCACGAGACCTTGCATGCCAGCCGACGGACCGCGCCCGCGACCCGCCCGCGAACTCGCGGCCCTACTCGACAAGCTGCAGGCGAACATCGGGCGGGTGTTCCTCGGCAAGCCGGAGGTCGTGCGGCTCGCGACCGTCGCGCTCCTCGCCGACGGGCACCTGCTGCTCGACGACGTGCCCGGGGTCGGCAAGACGCTGCTCGCGAAGGCGCTGGCCCGCAGCCTCTCGTGCCGCTTCAACCGCATCCAGTTCACCCCGGACCTGCTGCCCGGCGACCTGCTCGGGGTCACCGTCTACCGCGCGCAAACCGGCGAGTTCCTGTTCCAGCCCGGGCCGGTGTTCGCCGAGGTGGTTCTGGCCGACGAGATCAACCGCGCCACCCCGCGCACCCAGTCGGCGCTGCTCGAGGCGATGCAGGAGCGGCAGGTCACCATCGACGGTACCACGAGGGCCCTGGGTCCGCCCTTCCTCGTAGTTGCCACCCAGAACCCCTACGAGTTCGAGGGCACGTACCCGCTGCCGGAGAGCCAGCTCGACCGGTTCCTGCTCCGCGTGAAGGTGGGGTACCCGGGCCGCGAGGCCGAGCGCGCGATCCTCACCCAGCACCGGGCCGGCGAACCGGCCGAGAGCCTCGAACCCGTCCTCACACGCGCGGACGTACTCGCGCTGCAGGCGCACGTCCGCACGGTTCGCGTGTACGACGCGATCGCGGAGTACGTCCTCGACCTGATCGCCGCGACCCGCACGCACGCCGAACTCGCGCTCGGGGCCAGCACCCGGGCGGCCCTCGGGTTCTACCGCGCCGTACAGGCGCTGGCGGTCACCGCCGGGCGCGACTACGTCGTGCCCGACGACGTGAAGGCGCTGGCCGAACCGGCCCTCGCGCACCGCCTGGTTACGCGAAGTTGGGCCGCCGGCGGGCACCCCGACGCCGGGCCGGTCGTCCGCGACATCCTGGGCAAGATCAAGGTGCCGACATGAGACGCGCCGCCGGCCCCGCCGGCGCCCCGTTGCTTCAGCTCACGCCGTCTGGCATCGCCTGGCTCGCGGTCGCACTGCTCGTCGGCGCCCTGGCGTGGCGGAAGAGCATCAACGTGGTACTCCTGATCGTTTACGCAATGGGCGCGCTCGTGGTGCTGAACGGGGTGCTGGCGTGGCTGAACGCGCGTCGGTGCCGGGCGGCACGGCTCGCGAGCCTCCCGCTGTTCGCGGGCGAGCGCTCCGAGTACGGCGTTCGCGTTCAGAACGACGGCGCCCGCCCGGCGACGATCGCCGTCGAGGACAGATCGAGTGCTGTGGCGACGCGGTTCTTCGCGTACCGGGTGCCGCCCGCCGGGGCGCTCGGGTGCCGCGCCGCGGGCGAGTTTCCGGCGCGCGGCCGGTTCTCGGGTCCGCTCGTGGTCGCCTCGGGGTTCCCGTTCGGGTTCGTGACCTGTCGGTTCACGCTCGAGGCGCCCGACGCGTTGGTGGTCCTGCCGCGGCCGGGTAACGCCGAACCGGACGGCCTGCGGCGGTGGGTCGCGCGACAAGCCGGCGGCGACGGACACGCACGCAAGGTGCTGCGCCGGGTGACGAGCGACCGCGCCGAGGTGCGCGGCGTGCGCGGATACCGGCCCGGAGACGCGATCCGCGACGTCCACTGGCGCAGCACCGCGCGGCGCGGGGAGCCGATGGTGCGCGAGTACGACACGGCCCCGTCCCCGGAACTGGTGCTGGTGATCGAACCGTGGCTCCCGCCCGACCCGGCGCC